>JAGOWF010000168.1 GCA_018060305.1 Pyrinomonadaceae bacterium | reverse complement strand
AATGCGTCCGTGAGGGCAGCCACGTCTCGATCATCACCTACGGCGCCCTTGTCGAACGCTCGAATCAGGCCGCAAAACGCCTCGAGGCCGATGGCGTTTCAGTCGAGATCATCGACCTCCGCACGCTGGTGCCCTATGACTGGGAAGCCGTCGCCGAATCCGTCAAGAAAACCTCACGCGTCATCGTCGCCCACGAAGACCCGATCTCATACGGCTACGGCGCCGAGATCGCCGCCCGTATCTCAAATGAGCTTTTCGAATACCTCGACGCCCCCGTCCGCCGCGTCGGCGCCACCGACACCTTCGTCGGCTACGCCCCGCAGCTCGAAGATTTCATCCTGCCGCAGTCGGAGGACGTCGAGAAGGCAGTGAAAGAACTGATGACATACTGATATGCCTTATGTTTCTTTCTTCTTTGGAATCATCATTCGGATGTTCCACGATGAACATAACCCGCCGCATTTTCATGCAGAGTATCAGGGACAGCGGGCATCTTTTGATTTTGATGGTAATCTTATTAAGGGAAGAAGATTCAAATCCAGGACAGCGAAGTCCCTAATTAAGAAATGGGCGAAACTTCATCAAAAAGAGCTAATGGAAAACTGGGATCGGGCCCGACGCGACGGGGAGCTTCAGAAGATCGACCCGCTCGACTAGATTTGCGAAAGATGGGGTATATGCCCGTCGTAATCGACGCGAAATATGTCTCGGGTTACAAAATCCTCATAACCTTCGACAACGGTGAGCAAAGGATCGCCGACCTGAAAGAGAAGCAGTGGCGTGGCGTTTTCAAGCCGCTAAAGGATAAGACCTACTTCAAGAAGTTTTTTGTCGACGGCTGGACGATCTCGTGGCCAAACGGAGCCGATATTGCGCCCGAAACTCTTTACGAAGAAGGCGCGCCTGTTTAATCTCTCGAGTGTTAATAAGTAGTTCGGTGTCATTATGCCGAGGTTCAATGGACAAGAGTGATATACAAGAAACTTTAGTCCACCTTTACCTTCGCCTTAACGGATATTTCGTCGGTGGGTACATCGCACACGCGTCTAAGGGAGTAGGTACTGAACTCGATGTGCTTGCCGTTCGATTTCCTCGGTACGAGGAACGCGAACGCGAGGTGTTGTGTTGCACTCATTTGGCTATTCCTACAGACCGCTTGGACTTTATCGTTGGGGAGGTCAAGGGTGGTAAGAAGAACGTTAACTTCAACCAGCGATTTCGCAACGAACCACGTGCAGTGCGGAGCGTGCTCAATCGAATAGGGGCATTTCCTTGCGCAGAGATAAGCCGTGTGTGTGCCGCAGTCCAGAATCTTCTCGATCCCGCAAACATTCGAACAGCAGGCGCCTTCCCGGAACTTGATCTCGCGCTTTGGCACGACACCAACGCACAACTGGCAAAACTCCGCTTTGTTCCTTTCGCGGCTGAACAAAATCGTGTCTCAAACCCGAAGCGACCTTATATCTTCCAAGATGACATGCTTGCATTTATATGGGAATGCTTTCGACCTAACCAGCAACGTCCAATGTGTGGAGTCCGCTACAACTTCGACCTTTGGGGACCTCAGTTTGTTCGGATGGTCGAGCACTTCAAGGACCTGAATAGAACGAGTCATGGCACCATAAATGATCTCTACGTCGCTTACGGTGTAACATGACGCCGAACAGTTATTGGACATGAGAGCGGGCAAAAATGTTTGATCAAACTTGTCTGGTGAACTTAAACCTATGTGAACGTCAACGCCGTCGTTAAGCGTTTTTATTGTTTTATCCTATAAACGCCTGTTGCCAGCCTCTCCGCAAAACCTTCATCAACCAGTTCATGGTTCGCCTTGCCTGATTCCCAGCGGTAGAAGCCGAATTTGCCTGAGAGTTCGCCGAGCAAGGTCATGCCGCATATTTGTAAGTAGGTTCGGGCGAGTTCGCGAACGGCGTCTTCGCGTTTCATTTTGACCTTTAGCTCCTCGGGAAAGCGCGCTTCGGCGAGGGTCCAGATATAGGTGAATTTAGGGACGTAAACGACCTCGGCGGGGACGACCTTCAGTCGGCGTTGGAGTTCGTCGAGAGCCTTTGTCAGATCTTTCTTGTCAGCAAAGCCGCACTCGGTTCGCAGGTCGGCAATTGCCATTTCCCATTCTTTGCGAAGGACCTTCAGCACGCGTTGCGCATTCGCTGACAGCACGCCCGATTCACCCTTTCGAGAGCAGCCCCACAGGTTGTTGAAAACAGGAACCATCCGTGGAGACAAGAACCATGACTTACCCCTAATGAGCTTGCCGTAATAGATGCGGCCCCGGGCGATGACTTCGTCTTTTAGGACCCACGCACGGCTGGCTTCGTGGTCTTTCTGAACATTCCTCGGCAGATGCGCGTCGCGGCGGCCGCAGACGGCGGTGTAAACAGACGGCAACTCCGTCCGCGCGTCCGTTAGGCCGAGACAAAAACCCAGATCCTCGACCATGGCCTCAACGTCTTCGACTGAGTCCACACGCAGAGATTCTTCGCGCCGCCATTTACGGTCGCGGTATTGCTCAATCTCTTCGGGTAGCTCTTTGAATGAAACAGCCACAGAGCAGCAAACATGAAACTCGGCTGATGATAACAGAAAACGACGGGCGTTCCATCGACGCCCGTCGTATGCTACCGCTCGGAGGCGTAATATTATCTCGGCCCGTAGCTATTTGGCGAGGTTGACCGAACAGTCAACGTCGATCCTGCCATCAAACGAATGTCGTCTTTTCCGGTAAGGATCACAGAACCGGCACCGCCGCCGGCACCGATCACAGCACCAATGGCCGCTCCCTTTCCGCCGCCGATGATCGCGCCCAGAACGGCTCCAATACCCGCTCCAATACCGCCTCGTTTGGCGGTTTCTTTGGTCTGGCTGTCACCCTTCGCGGTACCCTCGTTATCAACCTTCACGGTCTTACCGCTCTGGTCCTGGATGCTCTGAAGCACGGCGGCAAAATCATACGTCTGTCCGTCACGCATGATGATCCGCTCAAAGTTGAAAGTGATCTTTGACTGGCCGAGAACCTTGCCCGATCGATTAATTCCCGAGATATAGCCTTCGACAGTCGCACCGCGAAATTCGTTGGGCGACTGCACCGTCATCCTGAAGCGGTCGTTGTTTTGCGACACCTTGGTATTTATCTCGTTGTCGAGAATGCCGGTCAAAATAACTCCGTTCGGCACGGCGTAATTGCCCGGCCTCGTGGTCGAGATCGTCGGTGTTCCGCCGTTTGACACATTGCCGGTCTGGTCGTTATCCGAGTATGTGCCATTCGGTTCTGAGGAACCCGCGTTACCGCCACCGCCTACGCTGAGCTGTGCGACGGAATCGATCTTGTTATAGACGCTCTCGGCGAATACCGTCTGATTCAGATAGTCGGTTGTGATGCGTCTCGACACCTTCATTCCTCGCCCCTCTGAAACGGAGGTGAAGGTGATGTTATAGTCTGTTTCGCCGCCGATCGACGAGACGATCAGCTTGTCGCCTGACAGTGTCGCACGCAGGCGAACACTGCGGCCTTGCCCATCACGTTCGACCTTGTCGCGGCCGTCGGCAATGAACTTGACCGCCGGCGCATTTGACGTCGCAAGCGTGATCTCAGTTCCGCGGATGTCGATGGCGATCTGTTCGGGAGCCTCGAGTTTGTCCCTCAGGTCCTGACTCTGTGCCTCGCCGAGGCTTGTGCCCGAAACAATATCGTCAACCTTCTCACTGCGGGCCCGATCGAGCTCATATGTGCCGGACAATCCGACGTTTAGGGTTTTTCCGACTGGGTAAGTCGGATAGTTTTTTACCGGTTCCGGAACGCTTTCAGAGTTCCAGTTTGTTATTACGCCGTAGTTCGCCGAGAGGCGATCGATCTGCTCCTTGAGCTCATTCCAATCCTGGTCGATCCGGCGGTCCGTTGAGTAGCGTGACAGGAAATTGCCCATTGTTCGGGCAGCCCATACGATGCGGTTCACGTCGTCGCGGTTCTCTCGCCGACGGTCAAGGTTATGCTCAAATGACTCAACAGCGTCACGAAGCTCACGCATGTTGTCGGATGCGAGACCAACATCCACGCTAGCCGCAGAACTGCTTCGCATATGCTCGCGAAGATCATAGTCGAGATCGTCGATACTCGAATTAACGCTCCGTAGTGCGTCGCGGACGTCGCGCTCATTACCGCGCTGAGCCTCGGCCGAACCCACACCCGCAAAAACAATGGCCGCCAACGCCAAAACCATCCATATACGATCACTTAAGCTTTTCATAGTTGCCATCCCTCTCGAGCCATTTGGGGCACACAACGACCCCGCGCCCTTTGAAGCATTTTGCGTGCCAATGGTTGTTCAGGCAACCCTCACATCCGCCCTTGGCTGTGCTAGACTGTGCGCATAAGGCTCTGAATAACCATGTCATCAAATGAATACAAAGCGACGGTAAAATACGCGGGCGACGAGTTCTTTATCGGAACAACCCCCAACGGATACTCGCAAGTTATGGATACTAAAGGAGATAGACACTCGGCACCGACGCCGATGGAAATGCTCCTGGTGTCGGTAGCAGCCTGCACGGCTGTTGATGTGATATCGATCCTAAATAAGAAACGACAGGATGTAACTGACTATGACGTCGAGATATCGGGCGTCAGGGCCGACGATCATCCACGCAAATTCATCTCGTTTCACATCAACCATATCGTGCGCGGGCGGAACGTTTCGGAAAAGGCCGTCGCCGATGCTATCGAGCTGTCCGACACGAAATACTGCTCAGTCGCCGCAACCGTTCAGCCGACCGCAACCATAACGACTAGCTACGACATCGTCGAAGCCTAACCTCTATGAGATACTTCGCGATCGCGATTTTGGCGCTTACGGCGTCGAGCATTCTGGTCAACGCTCAAGTGTCGTTGGCAACGGCGGTGCAAATAGCAAAGGCTGAGGACTCGCGGACCTATGACGCGAAGCTCGAAGCGTTGATGGCGAGTCCGAATGCGGACGTGCGGCATCGGGCGGCGCTTGCGGCCGGCAGGATCGGCGATGGCAAGGCGGTCGCGGCGTTGGTGAAGCTTGTCGAGAAAGACGCGTCGGACGATGTTAGAGTAACGGCCGTATTCGCGCTTGGCGAGATCGAGTCGCTCGATGCGGCGGCGGCCGTCGTGGCCGTGCTGGATGATCTAAAGGCGCCTGCCGAGTTGCGTGGCCGCGCGATAGAGGCCGCGGGGAAGATCGCGGCGGCGAATCTGCCGCACGATGATGCAAAGCAGCTCGGGCTGGCGATATTGTCGGCCTTGCTCTTTGAGGACACAAAACGGTCGGCGGCGTATGAGAACGTCGTCCGGTTGGGCCTGACAGCTCTGTTGCGGGTGCGGCCGCCCGGTGCGGACGACGTGGCTAAGCGATTCCTGCGTTACTCTAACGCAGCGGTCGTCACCGACGCGCTCAACGCTCTCGCCCGGCTTCGCTCAAGGGAAGCAAACATCGAGGTCCGTCAACTGTTAAAGACCGCTGCTGATCCGCTTGTGCGTGCCAACGCTGCCCGCGTCCTTGGCGCGGCGGAGGCAAAGGCCCTTGTGCCCGAGCTTCTGGCCGCGGCGACCGAAGACAAGGACAGTCGTGTTCGTGTGTCTGCTGTCAGATCCTTAACTGCTTTGAATGATAGGAGCGCAGCCGGACCTTTGCTAGCGCGTGGCAACATTCTGCTCGCCGGTATCGGAGCCGCACCCTATCGCACGCCGCCGAGTCAGAAGAACGAACTGGTCGAGATCACGGTTGCGGTCGGTAGATTACTTCAGGGAACGGCCGACCCGGTCGCGATCAAGTTTTTCAAGGACTTTGGCCAGCGCGACCGTCTGGTGACGCCCGATATTTTCGTCGCGTTAGCGAGGGTTTCGCCGTCTGAAATGCTCAAAACGTATGACTACAGCCATTGTGCTTTCAAAAAGTCACAGCCGACGTGCTGGAAGTATCTTAGCGGCCTCGATCAGGGACGTGCTGAGCTTGCGCGATTGCCCATCACCGATCCGCAAAGGACCGAGGCCCTTGAGGATCTAAGAAGTGCGGTGAAGGCTGAAAAAGAGCTCGAATTCGCGGCTGACACTAACAATTCTCGGATGGCCATTCCTGACCGGTTACGGAGCTTTGCAGCCTTCAAGACAAACGACGCGGCGGAGATCATTCGCCCATTCCTGACTTATGGGGATGTTCAGGTCCGGGCAGCAGCAGCGGGGCT
>JAGOWF010000167.1 GCA_018060305.1 Pyrinomonadaceae bacterium | reverse complement strand
AAACAACGGAGCTGTTCAAACGAGCGATGGACCGTGCGCGTTCGCAGGGGCGGCGTGTTATCGACAGCGGCGATATCTTCTATGTTTTGTCCAATGACGAACGAAGCATACTCAACGACGTTTTGCAGAATCTCGGCGTTCCCTCAGATGAGGTCGCACAGATCGCCCGCACGCGGATCAAGAAACGTGAGAAGGACGAGGAACGCGTCAGGCAAAAATACGAGCTGCCCAGCTTCCTGCGGCATTTCGGCGTCTCGCTGAATAAGCTCGCCCGCCAAGACAAGATCCCGCCGACCATCGGCCGGGAGAAAGAGATCCATCAAATGATCGAGATCCTCTCGCACCGTGAGCGGTCAAACTCGCCGATGCTCGTCGGCGAGCCGGGCGTGGGCAAGACCGCTGTCGTCGAGGGGCTTGCGCGGCTGATCGAATTGGAGCCGGAAAAGCTCCCGTCCCGCCTGCGCAACACGCACATCGTTCAGCTTCAGATGGGCGGCCTCGTTGCGGGCACGATGCTGCGGGGCATGTTTGAGGAACGCATTAAAGGCATCATTGACGAGGTCAAGGAAAAGGACCACATCGTCCTCTTTATCGATGAGGCGCACTCTATCATCGGTGCCGGTGCTGCGATGGGCACAACGAGTGACGCCGCGAATATGTTCAAATCGTCGCTGGCTCGCGGCGAACTGCGGATCATCGGCGCGACGACGATGACGGAGTATAAGGAATACATCAGCGAGGACGAGGCGTTGGCGCGCCGCTTTCGTCTCGTAAAGGTTGCCGAGCCTTCGATAGACGAGACACGCGAGATCCTGATGGGCCTTAGATCGAGGCTTGAGAAGAATTATTCCGTAAGCATCTCTGACGAGGCGATCGACACGGCCCTAGAAATGTCGCCGAAATACATCCGCAATCTGCACCTGCCCGACAAAGCCATCGGCTGGCTCGATACGGCCTCGGTCAAGGTTGAGATCAATGAGCCGGAGGCAATGATAGTCCGCCCTGAACACATCATCGACGTCATCAGCCAGGAATCGCGCATCCCAAAGGACATGATCTATCGCGATACGAGCGATAGATTCTCCGCGATGGAGGCCGACCTCGGCAGGCGTGTCATAGGCCAAAAAGAAGCTGTCACGGCTGTCGCCGAAAGATTACGTCTCAATAAAGGCCCGCTCAAGGAGAACCATTACGCGCCCGACGGCGTCCTTCTGTTCCTCGGGCCGACCGGCGTGGGCAAGACCGAACTTGCCAAGGCCGTGGCGGAGTTCATGTTTGGTGACGAATCAAAGATGATCCGTATCGATATGAGCGAATACGGTGACGGCACGATCGGTATCGAAAAGCTCATCGGCATGCCGCGCGGCATCGTCGGCAGCGAACGCGGCGGCATTCTTACCGAGCAGCTTCGCGACAACCCTTACACGGTGCTGCTGCTCGACGAGGTCGAAAAAGCGTCGCCATATCTGATGAACATCTTCCTCCAGGCCTTTGACGAGGGCTGGATCACGGATGGACGCGGCAAGAAGGTTTACCTCTCTGACGCGATAGTCATAATGACGTCAAATCTCGGCAGTGAGAATTTCAAGCGATACGAAAAGCCGCTCGGCTTTGGCCAGAAGTCGCTCGGTGAGATCAAGCAGATCAAGGGCGAGGCGATGAAGGCCGCCGAGACGCGCTTTACACCCGAGTTTCGCAACCGCATTGACGAGATCATCGTATTCTCGCCGCTCACGCTCGACGAGGTTCGCGAGATCGCAAAGCTCTACCTGACCAAGATCCAGCGAAATATGGAACGCCAGGGCAAGCTCGTCGAGATCACCGAAGCGGCCCTCGACCTGCTGACCGAAAAAGGCTATTCGCCGGCCTACGGCGCCCGATTCCTAAAACGCCACATCGACCAAAAGGTCAAGTTGCCTATCACCAACGAATGGAAGGTAGCGATGAAGTTCACGGTCGATGCCCTCGATGGCGATCTCACCGTAACGCCCGGCGACCCGTTGAGTCTCAACTGAGTGTTTCCGTCGCATTCGGAAGTTCAGCAAGGTGCTGTGAAACGCCTGCCTCGGCCCATATCGTCTTTTCGTCCAGGCACCGGCTCAGGAGATTCCAGTTGAGGTCGAGGCCCGGATTCTGCTTTGGCGGATGGTAAATGTGGTATGCGATCGCGTTAAATTTCAGTCGTTTACCTGATAGGCCATGGTGATGAAACCGTGCCGCCAGATCTGTATCCTCAAGGCCCCAGCCGTTAAACTCCTCGTTATATCCGTTGACGCTTAAAAAGTCTTCCTTCCAAAAGGAAATATTGCAGCCGAGAATATTCCACTTTAGCAAGGGCCTGGGCCGGCCGACGATGCCAGATAAAAGATCACTGTGGAGCGCCCGGAGCGTTCTCGCGATGCCCGAGGAGAAAAACGAGAAATCCGTCTGCTTCTTTGAAAAGAGGATCGGTAGGAACTTCTCAACGATCCTGACTCTCGTGCCGTAGAGATATGTGCCGTGTCGAGCCGAGCGCAGATGGTCTCTAATAAAGCTGCGATGGAGGATAATGTCACTATCGATCTGAACAATATACGGGCTGCTCGCTTGTGCAATGGCCTTATTCCGAATGGTCCCGGCACGAAATCCATTATCCTCGTGCCATACATGTCGGACCGGGATCGGCGAACGCCGTGAGAAAGCCTGAACCACCGCTTCGGTTTCTGGTGTCGATCCGTCATCCGCTACTATGACCTCGTCGGGCAGCGTTTGTTGCCGAAGGACGCTTTCGAAAACCAGCTCCAACGCCTGCGGCCAGTTATAGGTGGTTATGATTAGTGAACATTTCATCCGTCGGGGGATGAGTATACTCTAGACGGCGATTGCTCAGAAACGGCTGCTTGACCGCGAACCGTGTGATCGATTCTTTTCCCTCGGCAAAACTCGCATAAATTTTTAGCATCCAAAGGCTTTGGTGATAAAATCAACGAGGCCATTTTTGTGGAGGCATTCGTATGGAAAAGTACAAGGCGACAATTCATGGTGCCACGGTTGAGTGGGAGAGTGACGCTCCTACCGAGCTTGCCGATCGCGGAGAAATAAGGGTCGAAATGACACTGATCTCTGCTCGGAATGATTTACCGCGGTCGGACGGCAAGAAAATGGCTGAAGCACTCGCTCGAATAGCCGCCCGTGGAGGTGTCAAATCTATTCCCGACCCGGTTGCATGGCAGCGCGAAATTCGTAAGGACAGACCGCTTCCGGGCCGCGATTGATGATCCTCGACAGCAATATAATTATCTATGCGGCCATTCCCCGTAATGAGAAGTTACGCGATTTTATTGAGTCAAACGCGCCTCTGGTGTCGGTAGTAAGCAGAGTTGAAGTTCTCGGGTTTCGAGCCATAAGACCAGACGCAATGGAATATTTCGCCCGCTTCTTTGCCGCCGCAGGGTCGTTGCCCGTTTCGAGTGAAGTTATCGATCGGGCGGTCTCGTTGCGGCAGACGCGAAAGATGAGCCTGGGGGATGCGTTAATCGCCGCAACAGCGCTCGCAAACGATCTCCCACTAGTTACTCGCAATACCAAAGACTTCGAATGGATAGACTCGCTCGAATTGATCGACCCACTTGCCGCTTGATAGCGGCGGCAGCAGGTCTTCTTCTGGTTAACTTAGGTGTCATCGGACAAGACACACCTAAACCGCCGCAGACCGAGAAAGCCGAGGCCGTCATTCGCATGGCCGTAGCGCAGCTTGGTGGCGAACGGTATTTGGCGATCAAAACGACCGTCGGCAAGGGAAGGTTTACGACGATGCTCGAGGGGCGGGCGTCGTCGTTTCAGACGTTCGTTGACATTATTGCGTTTCCGGACAAGGAACGAACCGAGTTCATGGGCGGCGGCACGCATACGGTGCAGGTCAATACGGGCGACACCGGCTGGATCTATGACGACGAGAACGAGGTCATAAAGGTGCAGACCGAGAAGCAGGTCGCGAACTTCAAGACGGGAATGCGCGTGAGCCTGGACAACGTGCTTCGAGGGCTTTGGCGGGGCCAGGCCGACCTCAGCTACGTCGGCAGGCGGGCCGCCACTCTCGGCAAACGCAACGAGGTCATCAAACTGACCTACAAGGACGGCTTCACCGTCGAGTTCGAATTCTCAGCCGACGACGGCCTGCCGCAAAAATCCGTTTACAAAAGCAAGTCCGGCGAGGGCGACGACCTCCCCGAAGAAGACCGCTACGCCCAATTCATAGAATCCGCCGGCATTCGCCACCCCAACATCATCGACCACTTCACCGACGGCGCCCACAGCTCGCGCATAAACTACGAGACAATCGAATACAACCGCAACATCCCCGACGCAGCGTTTGCTAAGCCAACGACCGCGAAAGAGGCGAAGAAGAGCGTGAAGTACTGAAACTCCGACTCAATGTCGGACCGCAGGCTGACGCGGCGTGACTCTACCGAGACCTCGTCATTCGACGGGGGCTTTTTTGCTGTATAATTCTCATCGATGATCGATGAGATTCGCCGCAAGGTTGCTGACGGGCTTTATGAGTTCTCACGACACGCGGTCGATCAAAGCATCCAAAGGAATATCTCGGTCGGTGAATTAGTTGAGGCGATTGAAAACGGGCTCATCATCGAGGATTATCCGGCTGACAAGTATGGGCCAAGTTGCTTGATATTAGGATTTACGAACGCCGGCCGACCCATTCACGTACAATGTACCGCAGGCTCGCGCGAGATAATGAAGATCATTACGTTGTATGAACCGGATGAGAATTTATGGATCGACTTTCGCGATAGGCGACAGACAAACGAAGGCTAGGATATGAAAAACGAAACAATGAAGGATGATCGGGTCACATATACTCTCGAAAGGGACGGAAAATTCTACATAATCGAGAATGTTCCGGCGAGGGTTTGCGTGGAAACCGGCGAAGAGTTTTTCGCGCCCGAGACAGTTGACCGGCTGCAGAAAATAATCCTGACCGGCCGAAAACCAAAGAAAACGATCGAGACACCGATCTTTGAGTTTGCAGCCTGATGCTAACCTCAACACCGGCTTGGCCAATAACGGGGGAGATCATCGACTGAGCGGCGAATGATATTTCTGATCCAATACAACCGAAAGGGAGGTTGGGGTCAGGCCTGCGATCTTGCGATTCTGAGTCTGCGTAGCAGACGCCATATATGTAGCCCCACGTGATAACGTGGGGTTCGTTTGGCAAACAATCAGAGTGTGTGTAACACACGACATATGCCGCATGCTCCGCACGCTCGATTCTCTTTTCCCACATTCCACACGTTGGCACGTGTGGCTACAACTATGCCGCCCGCTTTGCGAGCTTATCCTGCAGGGCATCTAGCCACGTCGTTCACGGCGTGGTCAGGATCGGGAAGAATGTCCAAAGGGCGGTTCACCGTCCTTTTTCTATTTAATGGAGGTTGGGGTCAGGCCTGCGATCCTGCGATTCTGAGTCTGCGTAGCAGACCGCATGGGGTCAACTGACAACTAATAACTAACAACGAACAGTGAAAACGGGCGGCTTGGCCGCATCGCAGTGCGGTCTGGCTGTGCCTGACCGTTAGACGGTACCACTCAACCCCGGAGCCCGCTCGATGCGGGCGACAACGCTGTTGGTCTGTCGGGGCACAGCCCCCTCCTTGAGTGGTTATAGGCAGCCGACGGTCAGGCGAGCCTGACCGCAGTGCGTTGGGGCGAAGACCAAATCCCGAAAGACACATAGCCACGTCGTTCACGGCTTGGTCGGGTTTGGTAAGGATTCCAAGAGGATGTCTGAAAAGTCTGCTTCTACGCGCTGGAGCCGCGAAAGACGGTAGCCAGACGTGAAACGTCTGGAAAGCTGCGAACGATGATTTCCGCACTGAAGGTGCGGCAGACACCCGTAAACATTGACCTTTCGCCCCTTCAGGGCGAGGTGCCCTGGAGGCGATCTTTCCAGACGTTTCACGTCTGGCTACCATCTTTTTGCCGCTCCGCCGCGAAAGAACGACTTTTCAGACAAGCTCTTTCCGTTGGCTTAAGCCGCAGATCGGTAAGCCCGTTCAAACGGGCTATGCAGCGGATCGCGCCCGTTATTGCCGTTCGCTTTAGCGAACGGTCCCATCCACAACACTCTGGGCTTTAGCCCAACGGTTTGGCTGAAGCCCACTCATCCGGGATAGGTGCCGTTGCCTGAAGGCAACGGCAATACAATCAATCTCACCTCATCGCCTTC
>JAGOWF010000165.1 GCA_018060305.1 Pyrinomonadaceae bacterium | reverse complement strand
TCCTCGCGCAAACGCAATGCCCGGCACCGAAACGAACGTGATCGTGCTCGTCTCCGTCGCCACGATCGACATCGCGATCGCCCACCACGGCACGCTGCGGCCGCCGACAAAATACTCATCGGTCGTCTTTTGCTTGCCCGCGAACAGTACACCAAACAGCGTGATGCCGATCAGGTAACCGACGATGATGACGAGGTCGAGGGTTTGCATTTACCTTTCGCCGGCTTGATAAAGAGTGTCCGCGATCAATGCGGGGCTTAGGCGAAAACTTGCGTTACGAACCAATCGGTTTACATAGGGTTCTACGAGCGGAATGTGGCCGTCAGCCTTTGCTCGAAGCAGGACGCCGAGCAGCCCCGTGATCTTGAGGCCCATTTCGAGCGCGACATTTCTGCCCATGCTCTCGTCGATCAGCAGATAGTCTGCCGAAAGCTCGAGCGCGAGTGCGATAGCCTCCGCTTCGCCGATATCGACGCTTCCCAGTAATTTATCGCGGAGCGAGATATCTGCAAGTGAAGCGCGTTCAATCCAATCGAGTGATTCCAACGCAATTCGATGAGCTTCAACCTGGCAGATCTCGTAATATACCGCGTCGGGAATTCGCACCTGCGAAAAGGTGAGTCGTAGGAGATCGATCTCGCCGATCTTGAGCAGGTTCGAGATCGGGGACGTGTCGCTGACGATGATCATTCTCGCGGTTCGAGGCCAAGTGCTCGCATGTCTTGGTGTAGGTCTTCAACTGTATAGTGAATACAGATATTTCTTTTCGCCAACTCCTTCTGAAACGAGATCAAGTCGAGGCCAGCGAGACGTTTTGCTTTGCCCATCGACAATTTCTTTTCGGCGTAAAGATGTGTTGCCAGCTCAATGAGCATCTCGTCCTCGGACATTTTTGCGCTCTGAAGAAACTCTTTCGGCACTATCAGGTCAGATACAGCGATCATGCGATTCATTTTACTTCAATTCTGCGGTAACCCCGCGCTTTTTTGACCATGATCGAATTCTGCTGCAAAAACTTGACATATAATCAGACTTGACCGAACTTATATAGTCAATAACCTAATCTAATCGCAACTCGATTCAAAATTGGCTATGGAGATCAGACAGCTTAAGGCATTTGTAGCTATCGCTGAGGCCAAGACGTTTACGGCCGGGGCGAAGCTCGTCAACGTGACGCAGGCGGCGATCTCGATGCAGATACGACAGCTTGAGGATGAGGTTGGCTTGCAGTTATTTACGCGAACGCCGCGACGTGTGATATTGACCGAGGCTGGCGAATATCTGCTGCATCGCGCGCGACGGATGCTCCGCGAGCATGACGCTGCGCTGGCCGAGATAGCCGAGGTCGCGGGGGCCGAGCATGGGCGGCTGCGGATAGGTTCGGCGTCGGCGGAATTTGCGACGCAGCAGTTGCCGAAAATTCTGAGGCAGCTTAAGGCGAAATTCCCGAACGCCGACCTTACGGTTAGCGTCGGCACGAGCAACACGCTGGTCGAAAAGATCGCTCACGGTGATATCGATATAGCGTTCGTCTCGCTGCCCGTCGAGAATTCGAGCGTGACGACCGATTTGCTGTATAGCGACCAGATCGTCGCGATCGGTGCTCCGGAGCATCCGCTCGCATCAAAGAAGTCGATGAATGTCGGGACGCTTGCGGCCGAGAAGCTTATCCTAGGCGAACGCGGCGGCAATACGCGTCGGCGGATCGACGATTTCTTTCACGATGCGGGCGTCAAGCCCAATATTGTTATGGAGCTCTCGCGGCAGGAGGCGATCAATCAAATGGTCGAGGCCGACATGGGCGTCGGCATCGCCGGTGCCAAGTCCATAGCCAACGAGATCGCGGCGGGCCGCCTGATCTCATGGCGGATCGAGGGAGCAGAGATAAACTGGGACCTCGGCCTCGCCCGCCTGCGCGGCGGATATTTTTCACCGATAGCGAAGGAATTCGTTGACCTCTGCCAAGCGAGCTTTGCCGAACGCGAAAAAACCTTGAAGGCGAGGAAATGAACGTAAGAGTTTTTAACGCAAAGACGCAAAGATACAGAGACGCAGAGGAAAGCATAAGGCCTGTTTTGTTTCTCTTTGCGTCTTTGCTCCTTTGCGTCTTTGCGTTGAATTCTTCCATCGACGCTCAGGGCCTGCCCGTCGCGAAGCCGGGGGCGGTTGGGATGAGTTCGGCGAAGCTCGAGCAGATCGATGAGCTTGTTAACGCCGATATCGCCGCCAAAAAGCTACCCGGTGCGGTCGTGCTGGTCGGGCATCGGGGCAAGATCGTTTTTCGCAAGGCCTACGGCAATCGTTCGCTCGTGCCGACCGTCGAACGGATGACCGTCGATACGATCTTTGACGTGGCTTCGCTCACCAAGCCCGTCGCAACTGCGACGTCGATAATGATCCTCGTCGAGCGCGGGCAACTTCGCCTCAACGACACCGTCGGCAAATTCATGCCCGAGATCGAGGACGAACAAGCCAAACGCGTCACGATCCTACAACTCCTGACGCACACCTCAGGCTACGCCCCCGACTTTGACCTCAGCGAAAAATGGACCGGCCGCGAAGGCATGCTCGCTGCGCTGAAGAAAGAGAAGCTGAAAAGCCCGCCGGGGACGAAGTTTGTTTATTCGGATATTGGGTTTATCGTGTTGGGGGAGATCGTTCGGACAATTGCGGTCAGTGCCCGTGGAAGCGGTACCTTCCTAACGGACAAGTTTGCAAATCAATGGTTTGCAGACGAAGAGATCTTTTATCCACTTAAACTGAGCAAGTCAGGTTTTCTTCAAAATGTGAAACTTATCAACGACAAGGCGAGATGGGTCATTGCCCCGACCGAGAACATCCACGGACAACGCAGTTATCTAGGCTCCAAGTTTGATGGCGATAAAGCCGTCGGGGATGAAATCTTAAGGGGCCAAGTTCATGACCCAACCGCCTTCCGCATGGGCGGCGTCGCCGGTCACGCCGGGCTCTTCTCGACCGCGGACGATCTCGCCCGCTACTGTCAGATGATCCTGAACGGCGGCGCCGTGCCTGACTGGAGGGGCGGGCATCCTGCCCGCCCCTTACGGGCCAGCAAGATGCTGGCTCCTCCAGTCCGCGTGCTCTCGGCCTCGACCGTCGCTCGGATGACGCAACCGTATGTCGTTTCCGAGACTGGCGAGACACGGGGGTTGGGGTGGGACATTAATACTTCGTTCTCGTCGAATCGGGGCGAGTTGTTTCCGTTGGGGTCATTTGGGCACACAGGATTTACGGGGACGGGGCTGTGGATCGACCCGACTTCGCAGACGTTTGTCGTATTCCTGTCAAACCGCGTTCACCCCGACGGCAAAGGCGACGTTGTCCCTCTGCGTGCCAAGATCTCGACCGTCGTCGCGTCGGCGATCGAGGATACGCCGATCGAGAAATGGAAGGAGGCCGAGGCGAGGTACAACGCGGCGGTCGCGGCGCAGCTCCTCCGTCGGACCGCAGGCAGCTTGCCTGCGGGTAACGTAAATAACACGCAGGCTGGCAGCCTGCGGTCCGACGCGGTCCGCAACGGCATCGACGTGCTGGAACGCGACGGTTTCAAACAATTCGAAAACCTCAAGATCGGCCTCGTCACAAACCACACCGGCCGAAATCTGGCCGGCAAGCTGACCATCGACATCCTGCGCGAGGCAAAGAACGTCAAGCTGACGACGATATTTGCGCCTGAACACGGCATTCGCGGCGAGGTTGACGATAAGGTCGGCGATACAAAGGATGAGAAGACCGGCTTGCCGGTCTATTCGCTCTACGGCGAAACGCGGCGGCCAAAGGCGGAGCAGACGGCGGAGATCGACGCGTTTGTTTATGACATTCAGGACATTGGGACGCGGTTTTACACATACGCTTCAACGCTGCGGAATGTTATGGAGGAGGCGGCAAAGGGGGGCAAGCCGGTGTTCGTCCTCGACAGGCCAAACCCGATAAACGGCTTGTCGGTCGAAGGGTCGGTGGCGGACGACGACAAACTCTCATTCATCGCCGCTCACACGACGCCGGTTCGACACGGCATGACCATTGGTGAGCTCGCGATGATGATCAACGGTGAGCGCAAGATCGGCGCCGACGTGCGAGTGATCAAGATGGACGGCTGGAACCGCGCGATGTGGTTTGACGAGACGGGGCAGACGTGGATAAATACCTCGCCAAACATGCGCTCACTGACCGAAGCGACGCTTTATCCCGGCATAGGCTTGCTTGAGACGACGAATCTCTCAGTTGGTCGCGGAACAGACACGCCGTTCGAGGTCATCGGAGCGCCTTGGCTCGACGGACAGAAATTGGCAAGTTATCTCAACGGCCGCAGGCTCAAGGGCGTTCGCTTTGTCCCAATCAGATTCAAGCCGACAGCGTCCGTATTCAAGAACGAACAACTCGGTGGCGTAAACATCATCATCACGAACCGCAGCGAATTCAATGCCGTCCGTGTGGGGCTGGAGATCGCGTGTGCGTTGCGAAAGCTATATCCGAACGACTGGCAAGTCGAGAAATATTCAGGACTGCTGGTCAACGCCGAAGTGCTCGATATGATCATGCAGGGAGCTTCACCCGACGAGATCGACAAGGCTACGAGGGCGAAGTTGAATCAATTCCTCGTGCGGCGGGCCAAATTCCTCCTATATTAAACCGTTCAACCGAATTGGCTGGACCGGGGCCGTCCCGGCTGCCACGACGTGCCCTATGTCAGACTTGGCGGCAGGCGAGGACGCCTGCGGTCCAGTCAAAGAGGATAGTCCTTTGTATCCAATCGTCATTTTCTGTAAAGAAATGTAAAACCGCCCATTTCGGCATCGACTTTGACGTAGAATAGCCACAGCTATGAGCCGTATTCTCATAATCGATGACGACGAAGAACTGTGTGAACTTGTCTCCGAGTATCTAGGCGTCGAGGGCTTTACAGTCGAGTGCGTGAATGACGGCGAGGCTGGGCTGGCGGCCGCGCTCGGCGGCGAACACGATATGGCGATCCTCGACGTGATGCTGCCAAAGATGAACGGCTTTGACGTGCTCCGAAAACTTCGCGAAACATCAAAGCTGCCCGTGCTGATGCTCACCGCGCGAGGCGACGATATGGAACGCATCGTCGGGCTCGAGATCGGGGCGGATGATTATTTACCAAAGCCATTCAATCCTCGCGAGCTCGCGGCGCGGCTTAGAGCCATTCTGCGTCGCACATCGGCTCCCACCGACGATGATGGAACAGCCAGCATCGAGGTCGAGGATGTTGTCGTATCGCCGGCGTCGCGCACGGCGACGCTCGGCGGCGAAGAAATCAATCTGACCTCGGTCGAATTTGGCATACTTCACGAACTGCTCAACAATGCAGGTAAAGTCGTCAAAAAAGAAGACCTCAGCGAGGCGGTCCTCGAGCGTAAGTTGTCGCCCTACGACCGCAGCCTCGATATGCACATCAGCAACCTTCGCAAAAAGCTCGGCTCGCGCGCCGACGGCAGTGAGCGGATCAAGACGGTTCGCAGCGTCGGATATATCTACACGCTCGTATGAAGCTTTTCATAAAGATCTTTCTGTGGTTTTTGGCGGCTATCGCTCTGATGGTCGGGGTGATCATTTTTGTCACTCGCACGTTCCAGACCGAGCCGATGTTTAGCCGGTTTAAGCGCTCGACGCAGAATCAAATGACGATCTACGGCGACACGGCGACGCAGATCGTAAACGCCGAGGGCGAAGCCGGCCTACGGCAGTTTCTTGAGCGGCTGCGGGACATGGAGCCGTCGCGAGAGATAAACCTCGTCGCATCGAATGGCACACTCTGGTTTGGTGACTCAGGTTCGATACGCGATGTCGCAGACTTTGCAAAGCTGTCGATCGAATCCAACGCGACTGAGGCCGATTTTTCGCCCGAGGACCGAACGATAGGCTACGCGCCGGTCAGTTTTCCGGATGGCCGTCGATTCGCAATGGTTTTGCAATGGGAACGCCCGCCGTCGTCATCGCTCTTTTGGGGTTCGACGACATCATACATTCGATTGCTTGGCATTTTGCTTACGGCAACGATCCTTTGTTATCTTCTCGCCCTTTATCTGACATCGCCGATACGTAAGCTGCGAGCGGCGACTAACCAATTGGCGGCGGGTGATCTGCAGACGCGCGTCGCGCCAAAGATCGGGCGGCGTCGCGACGAGTTAGGCGATCTCGCCCGTGATTTTGACGAGATGGCCGTGCGGATCGAGTCGCTTATCACCTCGCAGCAGCGGCTTAACCGCGACATCTCGCACGAACT
>JAGOWF010000166.1 GCA_018060305.1 Pyrinomonadaceae bacterium | reverse complement strand
TCGACCAAGGCCAAGCTCGAATTTGAGCGAAAGGTCTCGGCAATGGCATGCAACAACATTGCCAAAAACGTCATTCGTCTCGTTCAGAATCCGAAAACGATGACGGTACATCTTTCTGAGATCGCCGATGCGGTCGAGCAATTTCAGCCCGACGCGATCGTGATGAGCGGGACCTACGCGGACTTTGACTATTACAATCCGGCACACATCGAGAGCTTTAGCAAGTTTATTCACAAGACGAAGATACCGGTGCTTGCCATCTGCGGCGCACACCAGTTGGTCGGGTTGGCTTTTGGCGCAAAGCTCAAGACGCTCGACGATCTTGAGGTTGCCGCACGCCGCGACGACCGCCTCGTCGAATATCAATATCGCTTTGTCAAGATCCTCGACAAGTCGGATCCGATCTTTGATGGAAATGACGACCAGCGTTCGGGCATCTGGCAGGACTATACAACGCAGGACGACATCCTGCGCGTCTGGCAAAACCATGGCGTTCAGGTCGAAGGCCTGCCGCGCGGGTTCAAACTGCTGGCAACCTCATACCTATGCAAGAACCAGATGATGGCCAAGCGTTCGGACGGCCAACTCATCTACGGCGTGCAATTCCACCTCGAAAAGTCATTCGAGGACTGGTCAAAAAACCCAACCCGCTGGCAGCACCCCAACGAAAGCCGCGACGGCCGCATCCTATTTGAAAACTTCCTAAAACTCGCACTCGCCCACGCCTCCTAAACCGATCTGGATCGCATTCAAAAAAAGTATTGACGCTGATGCGGTTCGGGCATACTATCGCATTACAGCGACAATACTGACCTGTCTTCGGAGGATCGAGTATATGAATATGCGACGACTGACTTTATTGATAGCGGCTGCGTTCGTTATGGTGATTGGGGCATCACAAGAGGCTCGTGCACAGTTCAAGATAATGCAAAATTATGGACTTGAGCGGGGTGATTATAAAGATTTTGACCTGACGCGCCCCGTCTGGGAAGACTGCCGCGATGCCTGCGCCGCCGATGCGACTTGTCTTGCATTTACCTACACGATACCGGTAACCGGCCAAAACGCGCGGCCGGCTCACTGCTGGTTAAAGAATGTGATCAATCGGGGCGAGGGGCGCGATTGGTGCATATCCGGTATCAAGGGGTGCGCTACTGGCAGTTACGGTGTTCAGGCTCCGGGGCGCGTTGCGGCCGGATCACAGTTTAAGATACAGATCGCCACCCAAGGACTTAATACGGCAGGCCACTGGGTTGCCATTTTCAACGCAGGCACCAAGCATCATTTTGGCAGGTGGTATTGGGTAAGAGATGTTTCCAACTGCGAATGGGCGGTAACTGCGCCGGGGCCGGGGAACTATGAGATCGTATATGTCCTCCAAGGAGACGACTGGCCGATCGCCGCGAGAGCCGGATTAGCTGTGCAATGATCTGAGGACGACAAGCCCATGGTCAGGGCGGTCTTATAGAACATGCTCGAGCGTGTTTTTCATCAGCATATCGACGACGGCTTTGAAGTTGCCGCCGGATTCCTCGTAAACGCGCAGTTGTTCGTCGGCTGAGGTGCCGCGATCGAGGATAGTGTGGATGTGTTCTATCTCGCTGCGTGAGCCGAGCGGATCGACGACCGGTTCGACAAAATCGAGAAGTTCGCGGATCAGGTCCTTTACCGGAACCTCTTTTTGTTTGCCGAGATCGAGTAGCTTGCCGTCAAGGCCGTAGCGAATGGCCCGCCACTTGTTTTCAAGTATCAGGCGGCGCTTATAGATGCGGAATCCCAGATTCCTATCGATCAACTGGTGCAGCCGCGCGACAATTGCCTGAAACAGGGCGGCGACCGCGATCGTGTCATCCACGCGTGTCGGTATGTCGCAGACACGAAATTCCAGCGTCGGAAATTTATAGTGCGGCCGCACGTCCCACCATATCTTTGAGCCGTCCTGGATGCAGTTCATGTGAATCAGCAGATCGAGGTAGCTCTGATATTGCTGGTGAGACTCAAAGTGGTCGGGTATCTCGGTCCGCGGGAACTTTTTGAAGACCTCTGACCGATAGGATTTTAGCCCCGTGTTGTGCCCGAGCCAGAACGGCGACGACGTGGTCATGGCCAGAATGTGCGGCAGGAAATAGCGGGCCGCATTCATTATTTGGATCCGCCGTTCGAGGTCCAGAACGCCGACGTGAACGTGAACGCCAAAGATCAGCAGCGAACGGGCGACCATTTGGAGCTCGTCAACCAGCAGTTTGTAACGGTCGCCGTCATATATCTCCTGCTCGGACCATTTAGAGAATGGATGCGTCGAGGCCGCGACTATCGCCATGCCCTTCTTCTGCGCAAGGTCCGAAATTATGTACCGAAGCTGGGTAATGTCCTTTCGCGCCTCCTGGATATTCGCACAGACGCCCGTGCCTACCTCGATCATCGACTGGATCATCTCCGGCTTGATCTTTTCGCCCAGAAGCATTTTCCCTTCGTCGAGTATCTCGGATACGTGCGATTTTAGCTCGCGCGTCTCAGGATCGACGATCTGGAACTCTTCTTCAATGCCTAGGGTGAATTGATCGAACATAGATCAGGGTGCAAAGTTCAAAGTCTAAAGTCCAAGCGTCCAAAGTCACCGGTTATCGGAATTTACTGCCTTTTAGATCAGACCGTCGTAGATAGGCTATCAGTCCTGAGATCATTTTGCTTACCTGGATAAGCTTTTCCCGAAGCGCCAGAAAGTCCGCTTCGCTTAGATAACCTTGATCTAGGGCAACATAGAGTTGAGCCCGAGCCTCGCCGCAAGAACCTTTGGCCACTGACAGAAATTGTACAAACTCCTTATCTCCGTTTCGTTCGAATCCTTCGGCGATGTTGGACAGAATCGATACCGTCGCTCGTCTGACCTGATTTACCAATGCAAAGTCCTTAGCGAACACTCCTGACGAACTAACCGAATAGACCGCTCGTGTGACCTCGCGAGCTAACTTCCAAGCCTCAATATCCTCAAATCTCTCAATTCGCGCCATCTACTTTGAACCTTGGACATTGGGCCTTGGACTGTTAAGTCCGTTCAAGCTCGGAGCGGAGAAAGGCATCGTCTTCATCGTTGAGGTCGCGGAAACGGACGCCGACGCCGTGGCCGGGATCGGCGTAGGCTACGACGCCTTTGATGTTCATTGTGCGTTCGCCCAGGCTCAGCGTCATCATGATCGGCGTGCCCTGATCGAGCGGCGCCGTCGTGGTCATATACAGCCCGCCAGAGCCAATATCGCGGGTATTCGCGATGCCGGTACCATCGCCGCCATCAAAGCGAACGTCAATGATCAGCTTTTTGCGCTCCGAGCCCCGCCTGTTAGCCCACGACTGGGCGTTATCAAGATCATTCTCAGCCATGCTTTTCCTGCCAGATATGAGGATCGTAAAAACTTCGTGAATTTTCCCTAATTCTAACCTAAAAATTGCCTAAGCGATAGAAGGGCTGTTGCGGCCGAGCAATTCTGCGACCTTTAAGAATTCGCGGGCAGCGTGCGACAGCTCGGAATTGCGGCGATAAACGATATTGAGCTTGCGCTCCAGCCGCATCTCTTTTACCGACAGTGCTCGGAGCAGGCCGGCCGCGATCTCGTCGCTTGCGGTCAATCTTGGAACAAGTGCGACGCCGACGCCTTTCTGCACGAGCCGCTTTATCGCCTCGAGCGATGGCAATTCTATGACGATATCTAGTTTCGTATTATGTCGCTCAAACGTCTCGATAACGCGCTGGCGATAGGGTGACGGCGCGTTGTGAGCGATAAACGGTTCGTCGCCGAGTTCTTTGATCGAGATCCGCTTCTGCTTTGCCAGCGGATGCACCGGCGAAACGATCAGCACGAGTTCATCGGTCAACACGGGAACCGCGCGCAGCGTTGCGTCTTTGGGCGCGAACGAGATGACGCCGAGCTCGACCTCGCGGGCGGTGATCTGTTTTGGAATGCGGCTGGCGACGCCGCGTTGCACCTCGATCTTGATCAGCGGATGCTGTCTGCGAAACTCGGCGATCACGGGAAGCAAATAAAAGACGGTGTGCTCATTCGCGCTGATCGTGACCTTGCCGTAACGCAGGTCGCGAAGCTCGGTCACCGCGACCAGCGCGTGCTGTCGCAGATCGAGCATCTGCTTCGCATGCCCGAGCAACACCTCGCCCGCAGGCGTCAGCGTCCCGTCCTTTGACGAACGGTCAAACAGCCTTTCCCCGACGTCTGTTTCCAGCCGTCGAATCGTCTGGCTGATCGCCGGCTGCGTCCGTCCGAGCACCTCGGCCGCCCGCGAAAAACTGCGTTCCCGAGCGACCGTTACGAAAACCTCCAGTTGATTCACATCCACGCGGCTATATTAACAAACGTTATGTAGTGATAGATATAATAATCGTGGTGTTTGAGCTGAGAAAAGGGCACAGTTGATAGAGTATTTCCGGCAGAAGATATAAAATAGCTGTATTTTCAGAGATGAATACACTCTACTACGGCGATAATCTCGATATTCTGCGGGAGCACGTTGACGATCGATCCGTCGATCTTATTTATCTCGACCCTCCGTTTCAAAGTAATAAGGACTACAACATTCTTTTCAGCGAGCAAGATGGTACGCGTGCCGCTGCTCAAATCAAGGCGTTCGGCGACACATGGAAATGGGATGTTGCCTCAGCGGGTGCCTTCGCGGAAGTTGTAGATCGTGGCGGACAGGTCTCGTTGGCAATGCAAGCGTTTCGGACACTTTTGGGCGGAAATGACGTTTTGGCCTACCTTTCCATGATGGCGCCACGACTAATCGAACTGCAGAGAGTGCTCAAGCCCAACGGGAGTATTTATCTGCACTGCGACCCAACAGCAAGCCACTATCTAAAGCTGCTAATGGATTCGATATTCGGCCCAAAGAACTTTCGAAACGAGATCATCTGGCACTACCGAAAATGGCCGACGGGCAAATACACTTTTCAACGAAATCATGACGTAATTTTCTTTTATTCAAATTCTGCAACTACTGATCGTGTCTTCAACCAGTTGTATATGGAGCGAGCGGCCTCGACTCTTAAGCGTTTCGGAAGGTCACGAATTATCTCGGGACATGACGAGACGGGAAACCGCCTCCCATCTGAAATCGCTGACGAGGACTCTGAAGGCGTTCGCATGGACGATGTTTGGGAAATTGGACGCGTGCCGCCGATAAAGCAACTCTACCCAACAGAAAAGCCGCTAGCTCTATTGCAGCGAATTATCGAAGCGAGTAGTCATGAGGGACAAGTCGTGCTTGACCCATTCTGTGGTTGCGGCACAGCGGTTGTCGCTGCAAATGGCATGGAGCGAAAATGGATCGGCATTGATATAACGCATCTGGCCGTCGGGCTTATTAAACATCGGCTCGAAGATGCCTTTCCAGGTAAGGCTGTCTATCAGGTGGTCGGCGAGCCGGTCT
The DNA here is from genome assembly GCA_018060305.1 of Pyrinomonadaceae bacterium. GTDB lineage: Bacteria > Acidobacteriota > Blastocatellia > Pyrinomonadales > Pyrinomonadaceae > OLB17. Next base: position 832 of record JAGOWF010000166.1, on the reverse strand, counting down.
CATTGCCTGATGCGGAAAAGCTCGCGGCTGAGGACAAATATCAGTTTGAGGCGTGGGCTTTAGGACTGGTTGGGGCTCGTGTCAATGAAAAGAAAAAAGGGGCCGACAAGGGCATTGACGGCCGCCTCTTCTTTCATGACGAAAATGACGCAAGTGTCACCAAACGCATCATTATATCCGTAAAAGGCGGCTCCATTCCTGCAAATCACATTCGCGAGCTTCGCGGCGTTATCGATCGCGAAAATGCCGAGATTGGCGCGCTCCTTACTTTCAAGAAACCCACTGCCCCGATGAAGGCTGAGGCCGCGGACGCAGGATTCTATCAATCGCGTTGGGGAACAAGACACCCGAGGTTACAAATACTTACAATAGAGGAACTATTAGACGGTAAACGGATCGACTATCCGCGCACCAATGTAAACGTGACATTTAAGAAGGCTGACAAGTATGAACAAGACCCGGTCGAGAATCTTGAACTGGGGTTTGGAGGCGATCAACCCGAAAGGCGTTGACCTATTCTGTTTGCCGTTCTGATTGATTCCTATGGGCTTTTCTACTACTGCTATTCACGCCGGCAACGAACCGGACCCGACGACCGGGGCCGTCAGCGTGCCGATCTATCAGACATCGACTTACGCGCAGGACGGGCTTGGGCGACATAAGGGCTATGAGTATGCCCGCACACAAAATCCGACGCGGGCCGCGCTTGAGAAGAATATCGCCGCGCTCGAGGGCGCCCGGTTCGGCTTCGCTTTTGCCTCAGGAATGTCGGCGATCGACGCTGCTCTGAAGCTCGTAAAGGCTGGCGATCATGTCATCCTCGGCGATAATA
>JAGOWF010000164.1 GCA_018060305.1 Pyrinomonadaceae bacterium | reverse complement strand
CGGCGGCGATCCCGTCGCGAAGCCACGGCACGAGCTGATCGATGGACGGCGGGCGGTCGATATACAGATTGTCCGAGAACACGTAATCGCGCTCCGTTTCGGGGTCGCTGTAGCGCAGCCCAAACTGCGTGTCCGACAGCTTGAGATCGACGTAGAGCACCTTGCGCTGCCGCTCGGGCATCACAAAGCCCTCAATGCCTTTGCCGCGAGCGAGACGCTCAGCGAGCATCATTGCCAGCATGCTTTTCCCCGTGCCCGCCGCCCCAAAAAGCAGCGCAAGCTCACGCGAGCACCAAAACGAGTCGAATAGTGGCTCGATCGGCGCCGCATTATTGCTCAGTTCCATCCGTTCATTCGCTCGTCGAGGGAGCTTAGGTGTCGTGTGTGTGGAATTTATCTTGTCGTGCATATCTCTCTCCTGAACAAAAGTCTTGACAATGAAATATCATTGTGATACAGTATATTACATATGAAACGCCGATTGTCAAGAACTTTTTTTCAAAAAACGGCGGGACAGAGGCGAAAACTGACGATAAATGTAGTGAACACAACACTTTACCTGTGCCACAACGCAGCGGGACACGCCCGGGACAGCAGGCGTGTCAGTAGCCCGCACGTGAGTAAGGGCTCAGGTGCGATATCGTCGCGTTTGGATGAACACAGACCTAAGTGCTCGCGGAGCGGCGCCCTCCCTCACGGTCGGGCTACGGACACGTTCCGACGGGATGTGGGTTTACATTCGCGCGCCGAGGTGGTTCAATTGGGATGTTACAAATTCTTGACATCCGGCCCGCACCTGAAAGATATGCCGAGAAGAAAATTTCGACATACACGCCCGCCCGCAAGCGACCATTCCTTTCAGGAATACCTGCATAACCAGCCACTGCAATCGACGACGCGAACCGAACTGCTTCGGCTGATCCGCGGCGGCGAGGACACATACCTCGAGCTAAAGGTAAAGCTCTCAAACCCCGAGCGCATTACGCAGGGCATCGTCGCGCTGGCAAATACCGACGGCGGAACGATCATCTTTGGCGTCAACGACCAGCTCAGGATCGAGGGCGTCAGCAATCCGGAATGGGTCGTTCAGGAACTCTCGCGCATCTGTCGTGACGAGGTCACGCCGCCGCTCGTTCCGATGATCGACACGATCGCCTTTGACAGCGGCAAGCGCATCGTCGCACTCGACGTGGACGGCCGGCGGCGGCCATATCGCACGCGAGACGGGCGATTCTATATGCGTTTCGGTGCGGAAAAGCGCGAAGTCGCACGTGAGGAACTGTCGTCGTGGCTTGACGAACTGAGGCCGCTGGGCTTTGAGAATATCCCGCTCCAGACGGCGACGGAAGATGATTTTGACGACGCGCTGTTGTGGTCGTTTGCAAACGCTTTTGATACGGAGGCGCCGAACAGGACGCTTTATTCAACAAGCGATTTTTTGCGAAAGGACCTGATGCTCGCCGTCGGCCAGGGCGATGAATTCTTCCCGACCGTTGCGGCGTTGCTGCTCTTTGGAAAAAACGAACGAGTGGCCGAACTGCTGCCGCGTTCCAACGTAACCGTGGCCCGCTTCTCGGGCGAGAATGGCTCCGCGCAGCTCATCGAGGCGGTCGAGGTCAAAGGCAATCTATTGACTCAGTATGAGACGTTAATTGAGTTCGTAAAACGCTACGTCGATCTCGACAAGGATCCGCCGAAACGCAAACTCGCGCTCGTCGGCGATTCGGTCGCAAAGCCGCGCGGACGCTATCACCGCTACTCAGTGGTTGAGGCGGTCATCAACGCCCTGATGCACCGCGACCTTGCATTGCGCGACATCCGCACGCGGATCAGCATTTACGACAACGCAATCGAATTTGCCAATCCCCGACGGACCAACGGATTCTCGCCGCCGGCGTCGCGAGCGATACGCTACGGCATCACCCAGCGGCTAAATCCGCAGACGGCAGCGATCTTTACACGGCGTGAATACGGCATTAACGTCCCGCACGGCGGCTTGCCGATGGTGCTAAAACAATCGCTTCGTTTCTCAGGCCGCAAGCCCGAGATATACATCGCCAACGATGAATTTAAGCTAAAACTCTACGCGGTCTAGGCCGGCGTTGGGTCGCGTTCGGGATGTCATAACTATTCAATAATTCCAACGGGTGCGATAGAATGATGCCCGTCCGAGCAAATAATGGCAGCGTCACAGAGAGAACTCATATCGGTCGTAATGCCCGTCTATGGCGAAGCCTCGCACATCGGCGAGGTGCTGGCGGACGTGCGCTCTCGGCTTGAAGAGTTGGGCGAACGGTTCGAATTCGTCCTTATCGATGACGGTTCACCCGACAAAACGTGGGCGGCGTTAGAAGCCGAGTCCTCGAAACATCCGATGCTCCGCGCCGCCCGCCTGAGCCGTAATTTTGGCAAGGAATTGGCACTGACCGCCGGTCTCGACTTGGCCCGAGGCGACGGAGTGATCGTTATGGACGCCGACGGCCAGCATCCGCCCTCGCTGCTGCCAGAAATGCTCACGACATGGCGCGAAAAAGGCGTTGACATCGTCGAGGCAGTCAAGAGCGATCGCGGCAAAGAGTCGCTCTTTAGCAAACTCGGCGCCGGCGTTTTCTACTCGCTCTGGAGCCGATTTTCCGGCTTCGACATCCGCGGCGCGTCAGACTTTAAGCTCCTGAACCGCCGGGCCGTCGAGGCCTATCTCCAAATGGACGAGCGAAATGTCTTCTTCCGCGGCATGACCGCGTGGATAGGCTTTGATCGCGTCCAGATCCCCTTCGAGGTCGCCTCGCGCGCCGGCGGCAGATCGAACTGGTCGGTTTTCAAGAAGTTGCGGCTGGCGGTCAATGGAATTTCGGGTTTTTCGTCGATACCGTTGCAGCTGGTCACGTTTGTGGGGATCGCATTTCTTATCTTTTCCCTTGTTTTTAGTGTTTATACACTCGTTCTGCAGTTAACCGGCCATTCGGTAAGCGGGTTTGCGACCGTCATACTTTTGCTGCTGATAATCGGGAGCTTGCTGATGATAAGCCTCGGTATAATCGGAATATACGTCGCTCGAATTTACGATGAGATCAAGCGCAGGCCCCGATATTTAGTATCACGAACCATCGATACGAAGGAATGAACATATTAGGGAAGTTTCCCAAAACAAGGCCGCCGCTGCCGCCTGAATTTCAGGAGATATACGCCGCGCAATACAAGGAAAACCGTGATGGCGGTTCTGCGGCCTCGGGCCTCGCGCAAAAGCTTGAGAGCTGGATGCATAAGAAGGTCGCCGCCGACGCGGGGCCGGATTTTACGGGTTCGACGCTCGAGATCGGTGCCGGAACCCTCAATCAGCTAAAGTACGAAAAGCACGCCGGCATCTACGACATCGTCGAACCGTTCAGCGAATTATACGAAGGCTCGCCCGATCTTGCCCGTGTAAACTCAGTGTATTCTGATATTTCCGATATCCCTGACGGAACTAAGTACGACCGTATTATCTCAGTAGCGACATTTGAGCACATCTGCGACCTTCCCGCAGTCATCGCCCGGTGCGGCCTGTTGCTAAACGAGGGTGGGGCACTCCGCTGCGGTATTCCCAGCGAAGGCACGATCCTCTGGAAACTCGGCTATACAATGACCACAGGACTAGAGTTCAAACGCAAGCACGGTCTCGACTACGAGGTGCTGATGCGACATGAGCACGTAAATACGGCGGAAGAGATCGAGGACGTGTTGCGGTACTTCTTCGCGGATGTCCGCGGCAGTTTGTTTGGGATCGCGCGAAGCCTATCGCTCTATCAATTCTACGAGTGCAGGGGGCCTATGCTCGACCGATGCCGCTCTTTCGGTAAGGCTTCTTGATGATCCAGCCTTCCTATTTCGACGATAATGGAAACCGCGTAACTGTTGAATTCCCCGTATCCAGCACGAGAAGGCGAGACTGCTTGTTCGCCAGAGCGATGGTCAGTGATGACGGATTGGCGAGACTGGATAGACCGGCGAGGGTCCCCGGGTCAGAACGATTTCCCTTAAGGTCGAACGCCATGACTTGCTTTGTGGTGCCGCTGGTAACGTAAAGGAGCTTTCGACTTTCATCATAGGCGAGGTCGGGATAATGCCACACAAATCGCTGCCAATCGGGGACGTCCCACCGGCGAATAAAGTTGCCTTCAACGTCAAAAACCTGTATTCGGCCGTTGCCATTATCCGCAACGAGTACCAACCCGTCCGCCGTCGCGATTCCCGTCGCCTCACGAAACTGGCCTTCTCCATCGCCCAGACTCCCCCATTCGCTGAATTTCTCGGTGGTCGTATCGAACCGAACAATGCGCCCGTTCCCCTGATCGATGATGAACAGGGAGCGTCCCGGCCCTGTCGCCACATCGCGTGGACCATAGAACCCGGGAGCGGGCCCGGACCAATCCTTGACAAATTTTCCGTCGCGGTCGAATCGAAAGAGCTTGTTATCTTGGACATCGGTCACATAAATGTCGCCGTTCGCAGCAACTGCAATTCCGTTCGGCTCTTTTAGCTGTCCTTCACCGAACGCTGAGATAAACTTCCCGTCCGGATCAAAGGCCTGTACCCGACCATTGCCCGTATCGGCGACGTAGTAGTTGCCCGTGCTATCGGCCGCGATGCCGCGGGGCTTCGCGAGCGTACCCCTAGACGCGATCGGGGCGACGTCTGACTGAGCCGTTGTTTGCGGCCGTTTCGAGCCATATTTTACCGGGTAGAGGTCGCCGGAATACCCGTGATAGAACGTTGTGCCGGGTAGATTGCAGTCGGGCTGAACCATGCAGACGTAGAGCTTGATGAGCGTCCCATCCGGATGCCAGCGGCTGTGCGGCAGCGTGAGTCCGGCAGGTGATTCACCATTTAGGACCTTCGCCATATACGGCCGAGCGCTCGTATCGAATCGTGAATAGGCGGCACGGACCTCGACGAGATGCCCCAAGGAAGCAACGAGAGCAATGAAGGCGAGGGCGCCGCAAACAACCCTGAACCGAGCGTTGGCCAGCATGTCCGGCAGGTGGCGAATGATCACGATCGCTGCAGTTACGAGACAAATAGCATAGATCGACGACGCAAATCTGTAGTCGTAGGCCAGCCAATGGCCAGCCGGGACAGGAATGAACTTCTCATTTACGACCGATGCTGTGATAGTGGCAAAGACACCCGCCAAGACGAGGCCTCTCGAACTGTCGCCCCGTTTGAACCAAAACGAAACGAACACCGCGAAAAGGATAAATAGGATCGCGAATATCGCAAACAAAGAGCCGTCCGCAACGTCGTCAGCCTTTAGATACATCCCGTCGATGAGCGGCCAGAACCTGTTTTTCATCCACTCGGAAAAAGGAAGGAACGGCGATTCCTTCGTCATGATATCGGTCGCCGGGGCCAGCGGCGAGCCCGCCGTCGCCACAATATGATAAATGGCGATGGGTGCAAAGGTTGCTCCGAGCAAAAGTAATCTTATCCATTCCTTCGGTAGTCGCCACAATACTAGCGATGCAAGCCCCCTGCCAAAGCACCACATCAGCCAAAAGACGGGCACGAATGGGTGGGCCAGGTAGGCCAACAACAAGCAGGTAAAAATCAGGATTGCCGAGCGGAGCTTTGCGTCGACTATGAATCTATCCGTGAAGTAGATAGCAGGAATGATGAACGTGATCCCAAGTGTATAGTTCACAAAACCGATGAACCAGCAGGCGACATACATACCAACTGCAGCAGGAAGAATGATACACGCCGCGATCCCGGCCGAGCGCCATTGTCGATCCTCAAGCTCTGCAACGCCGATCGCAGCAACAATTGACGAAAAGAGAGCGATCAGGGCGACCGAAATTGCTTTCGGTAGATAAATGAGTGATATCCCGAAAAGTTTGAATAACCCAATGAACAACAGCGAGACATATGGGAACAGCTTATATCCGAGGAACGAGGTCAACTGAAGGTCGAGCGTAGATGTTCCGACAAGCGTTTCCCACAGAAGCTTGCTCACCAACAGATGCTCAGGCAGGTCCACCAGTGGCGGAAACAAGTTTCCATAGAACGGCAGCCACATCAAGGCGATCAAACCGGCCGTCATCGCAAGCAAAACGCGATGGGCCCGGACCCATTCCTTAAAGGGTTTAAGTCGGCTACCCGCAGGTGACGAGTCTTGCTCTTTGTCCATTATTTTTCCTTATCAGATCAATCTGCGATGTCGCGAATAACGTAATTAGGCCGCTGTTTTACCTCGTCATAAATACGTCCTATATACTCTCCTATCGATCCTAAAAGTATTAATTGGATCCCTCCGATCACTAGTACCACTACG
>JAGOWF010000163.1 GCA_018060305.1 Pyrinomonadaceae bacterium | reverse complement strand
GAACCGACCCGCGGCATCGACGTCGGGGCGAAGCAGGAAATATACGCCGAGATCAACAAACTCGCGGCCGAGGGCCTCGCCATCGTCCTCGTATCAAGCGAACTGCCCGAGGTGCTGGGGCTGTCAGACCGTGTGGTTGTCCTGCACGAGGGACGCGTCAGCGGCGAATTCACGCGTAACGAGGCAACGCCCGAACGCGTCATGGCCGCGGCGACAGGACATATATGATCAAGCAGATATGTATAATCGAAATAACTGATAATTTGTAACTGAAAACTGATAATTTTCAGTTATCCGTTATCATCCGTTATCCGTTATCAGTTATTCCGACCAATAAATGAACGAGACTATCAAAACACGCATCACGACATCTTCGCTGCGGGCATACATCATGATCGCCGTGCTCGGCGGCATTTGGGCGTATTTTCATTGGGCGACGGGCTATGTGTTTATGACGCCGCGAAACCTGTCAAACCTGATGACGCAGATGACGGTGACGGGCGTGATCGCGGTTGGCATGCTGATGGTGATCGTATCGGGCAACATCGATCTGTCGGTCGGTTCGGTGCTCGGATTTGCGGGCGGCATTGCCGCGATGATGCTGTCGATGTGGGGCTACGGGCTGCCTGAGGCGATCATCGCGGCGGTCGCGGTCGGGCTGGCCGTGGGGCTGTTTCACGGGTTTCTGACGGCGTATCTCAACATACCTGCATTTATCGTGACGCTCGGCGGATTGCTCGCCTGGCGGGGCGCGGTCAAGTGGCTGCTCGGCGGCAACACGGTGCCCGTCGCGGACGAAAACTTTAAGGCCATCGGCGGGAGCTATATCGGAACGACGGCCGGTTGGGTGCTGGCCGCGGCGGCGATCGTCTTTGTGCTGCTGATGGCCCTGCGGCGGGCACGCTCGACAGGCAAACCGAATTACGTCGCTGAACTTCTCAAGACGGCCCTGCCCGTCGCCGGCATCGTGGCGTTCGTTTGGGTGATGAACTCGTACGAGAACCTCGACGTTTATGTCGGCGTGCCGACACCGGTGCTGATCCTGGTCGCCGTCGCCCTTTTGGGTGGATTTCTGACAAATTCGACCGTCTTTGGCCGATATCTTTACGCTATCGGCGGCAATGCGGACGCGGCACGGCTGTCGGGCATCGACAATAAACGCAATGTTCTCAAGGTTTACGGCCTGCTCGGCGCGTTGACGGGCGTGGCCGCACTCATCTTCACCGCCCGCGTCGGCAGCGCCGCACCGGACGCGGGCGTTTTGAAAGAGTTGGATGCCATCGCCGCCTGCGTCATCGGCGGAGCCAGCTTGATGGGCGGCCGCGGCACCGTATTCGGCGCCTGCCTCGGCGCTCTCATCATGGCCAGCCTCGACAACGGAATGTCACTGCTAAATGTGCGCGACTTTATGCAGGACATCATCAAAGGCTCGATCCTAGTCGCCGCCGTGGGTCTCGATATGGCCGGGCGGCGGCAAAGCTGACGCGATTTTTCTTGGTAGGCCGCAATCTCTGCTGTTAGAATTTAAGTTGTCAAAGGAGGACATCCTATGAGCGCAACACTGACGATCGATCTTCCCGATGATGTCAAGGCCACGCTTGGCAGGGCCGCGCGCGAGGACGGCGTCTCAGAGGACACATTCGCGTTGGGTGCCCTGGAAGATTACATGCGGCTCCGTCGGTTCAGAAAGCCGCAAACGGCTGCCGAAAGGAAGAGAAGCGTTGCGGCGTTGCAGAAGACGATGGATGAAATGGCCGAAACCGCGCGTCGTAACGGCATGACCCAAGATATCCTCGATGAGATCCTCAAAGAGGACTAAGAACCATTGCGCGGCGTCATTGACAACAGCGTCCTCGTCAGCGCGGCGATAGTCGGCGGCATCCCACGACGAGCGTTAGATCTTCTGTTCGAAAGGGGGACCATTATTGTGTCCGTCGATGTCCTTGAAGAATTGAATGACACCCTCGACCGCACTAAATTTGATCGATATTCGCCTCACACGCAACGTCGCAGTTTTATCCGCGAACTCATCGAGATCGCAGAACTGGTCCGAATCACTGAGCCGATCCGTGCTTGTCGCGATCCCAACGACGATAAATTTCTTGAGCTTGCGGTCAGCGGTGATGCTGATTATTTGATCACAGGCGACAGCGACCTGCTCGTCTTGAATCCGTTTCGCGGTGTCGAGATCGTCACGCCGAGAGACTTTGTGCAGAATGTTATCTGACATTCGCCGCCAAACCTGCCCGTTTGTGACCCACGTCATACAGACTTCTCGTCTCAGCCGTCAAAGTTGAGGCTGGGAGAAATTTATGCCAGAAAAATTAATGACGATCGGCCAGCAGTTTGAGCGGCGTTCGTGGGCCGAGCCGTGGAAGATCAAGATGGTCGAGCCATTGAGGATGACCGACCGCGGGCAACGCGAAAAGGCGCTCGAGGACGCCGGTTACAACACATTCCTGCTCCGCTCGCAGGAGGTGTATATCGATCTGCTGACTGACAGCGGCACATCGGCGATGTCAGACCGGCAGTGGGCCGCGATGATGCTCGGCGACGAAGCGTATGCCGGCAGCCGCAATTATTATCATCTCGAAGACGCGATTCGAAAATACTACGGCTACGAATTCATCGTCCCGACGCATCAGGGCCGCGGTGCCGAGCACCTCATTAGCCAGGTCGCGATCAAGCGAGGGCAGTTCGTGCCGGGCAATATGTATTTCACGACGACGCGGCTGCATCAGGAGCTCGCGGGCGGCATTTTTGTCGATGTCATCATCGACGAGGCCCACTATCCTCAAGTATTGCATCCATTTAAGGGCAATATCGATCTCGACAAGCTCGACGCGCTGATCAATGAGAAAGGCGCCGAGAATATCGCCTACGTCAGCCTCGCGGGCACGGTCAACATGGCCGGCGGGCAGCCCGTAAGCATGGCAAACGTGCGCGCGGTGCGCGAGCTCGTTGACCGTTACGGCATCAGGCTGTATCTCGACGCGACGCGGCTGGTCGAGAATGCGTGGTTTATCCGCGAGCGCGAAGAGGGCTACGCGGATAAGACGATCGCTGAGATCTTAAAGGAATTTTGCTCCTATTCGCACGGAGCGTGGATGAGCGCAAAGAAAGACAACCTCGTCAACATCGGCGGCTGGCTGGCGATCAACGACCGCGAGATGTTTGAAGAACTACGCAATCTCGTCGTCGTTTACGAGGGCCTGCACACCTACGGCGGCCTCGCCGGCCGCGATATGGAGGCGATGGCCATCGGCATCGCCGAGAGCGTCGAGGACGATCACGTCAACTCGCGTATCGGCCAGGTGCTCTACCTCGGCGAACTGCTGACGACATGGGGCATACCGATCGTGCATCCTGTCGGCGGCCACGCGATATTTCTCGATGCGCGAGGATTCTATCCGCACTTGGAGCAGATAAAATTCCCTGCGCAGACGCTCGCCGCCGAGCTTTATCTCGATTCGGGCATTCGCTCGATGGAGCGCGGCATCGCCTCGGCGGGGCGCGACCCCGTGACCGGCGATCATCACTATCCAAAGCTCGAACTCACGCGCCTGACCATCCCGCGCCGCGTCTATACCCAAGCCCACATGGACGTCGTCGCCGAATCGGTCCGCGCCGTTTACGAGAACCGCGAAAACGCACGCGGCCTCAAAATGGTCTATGAGCCGAAGTATCTTAGGTTCTTTCAGGCGAGGTTTGAGCGGTTGTAGCGATCTTCATTCGTTGCCGTTGATGTATAATGAACCCGTGATGAACGTCAAGGGACGCGAACTGCAATACGTGACTGATCAGTCGGGTGCGAAGACCGGCGTACTTGTTCCGATTGACGAGTTTGAGGAGCTGATGGAAGACATCGACGACCTCGCCGCGATCGCTGAGCGACGGGAATAACCTACAATTCCGCACAACGAAGTCGCCTCTAAACTTCTAGGATAATGAAATTTGAATGGGACGATGAAAAAGCTAAATCGAATCAGGCTAAGCATAAGGTCTCGTTTGAAGAAGCCCAGACGGTCTTCTATGACCCATTCTATTTGATCTTTGCGGACCCCGATCGCTCGAAAAAGGAAGCGCGATTCATCGCACTTGGCGCATCAAACAGGAATCGACTGCTCGTTGTCGCTTATACTGAACGTTCAGACCTGACTTGGCTGATTACTGCAAGAAAAGCAACGCCGACTGAGTGAAAACATTATGAAGAAGAAATCTGAGGCAAATGACGAACTGCGGCCCGAGTATGACTTCAGTCAGCTAACCCTTGTAGCTCGCGGCCCAGGAAGGCGCAAAAGTAATTGTGTCACCGTCACCCTCGCACCCGATGTCGCAAGATCATTTTCCACGTCTGAGTCGGTGAATGAGGCCCTACGTCTGTTGGTCAAGATAGCAAAAGGATCAAAGGCCCGAGCTTAGTTTTCCTGACTAACCCCCGATAGGTCGGTAAAGGACGCTGTAAGATCAATCTTGGGCCGGGTGGCGGATGATGCGTCTATTGTAAGATATTCATAGCCATGAAACTCGTCGATTCGGCAGGATCGAATAGGGTATACTAAAAACATGGAGATGAATCTTATCAACTCAGATCCAAACGTAATGATGGGCAAACCAGTCATCGCCGGCACCCGCATTACGGTCGAATTGATCCTTGAAAAGCTCGCAGCCGGGGAGACTGTCGAGCAGATACTCGACGCTCACCCGCGCCTTACTCGCGAGGCCATTTCGGCCGTTCGAGGTCAGAATTTATGAACACCCTTCGCGAACAGGTAACTTCTTTGCTGGATCGCCTCCCAGCCGATGCGACTATCGAGGATCTTCAGTATCAGCTATACGTTATCGACAAGATAGAAAAAGGTGTCGAGTCGGCGGAACGAGAAGGGACGTTAACGCAAGAGCAGGCTGAGAAAAAGTTCGAGAAATGGCTTACCAAGTAGATTGGTCGCCGTCCGCACTGGATGACGTTGCGTCTATAGCAGCCTATATCGCAGAGGATTCCGAATTCTACGCAGCCGCCGTAGTGCAGAAGATATTTTATAGAGTCCGACAGCTATCGGCATCACCCCGACGCGGTAGAATTGTGCCGGAATACGGCGTCGAAAATGTCCGAGAGATTTTTGTTTACAACTACCGGATCATATACCGAATAATCGACGATTCGGTGACGATCGAAACCGTTATTCACGGCCGCCGGCAGATGGGTATGGAACTCAAGCCGTAAGACTCTCAACCCCCAATAAAACTCATCGTCCTTTCAGGCTGGACAAAGGTTGCGTCGTTGATGTGGTGGCGGGCTTCTTTTTGGAGGACGGTTTGCTCGATAAATCTTGCGATCTCATCGTCTGACGCACCGCTGCGGGCGACGTCGCGCAGATTGTGTTCGGTGGTTGAGAAGAGGCATGTGCGGATCTGGCCGTCGGCGGTCAGGCGGATACGCGAGCATTGGCCGCAGAACATCTCGGTAACAGGTGCGATGATGCCGATCTCGCCGGGAGCTCTGTCGGCAAAGACGTAATTCCACGCGGTGCCCGTTCCGCGCGAGGCCGCTTTTAATTCGAGCGGATAAACCTCATTGATCGCATCGCGTATTTCGCGGCCTGAGACCATCGCTTCGCGCGTCCATTCGCGGCCGCTGTCGAGCGGCATATATTCGATAAAACGGAACGAAATGGCCTGTTCGCGTGCGAAACGCGCAAAATCGACAAGCTCGTCCTCGTTGCGGCCGCGCACGATGACGGCGTTGACCTTGACCGGATCAAAGCCGAGTGCTTTCGCCTTATCAATGGCCGCGTAAACACGCTCAAGCGCGTCAACACCTGTGATCTCGGTGAACCGGTCGCGATCGAGCGTATCGAGGCTCAGCGTCACGCGGTCGAGCCCTGCGTCACGCAGCGCATCGGCATGACGCGGAAAATCGTAGCCGTTCGTCGTGAGAGCGATGTCCTTTAGCTTCGGTTTGAGCCGTGCGAATTTCTCGACCAGAACGGGAACGTCGCGGCGTATCAGCGGTTCGCCGCCGGTGAGGCGGACCTTCTCGATCCCGAGATCGACAAAGATGCCGACAAGGCGTTCGAGCTCCTCAAATGTCAACAGTGTCTCGCGCCTCGCCCACGCCGGCTCGCCGTGCGGCAGGCAGTAAAAGCAGCGAAAATTACATCTGTCGGTCAGCGAGATTCGCAGATCACGGATCGTTCGGTTGTATGCGTCACGCAGCGGCACATCTTAACTATCAACTAATAACTATTAACTATCAACTGGACGGCTTTTAACTATCAACTAAAAACTAACAACTGAAAGCCCTTTCTTCAGTTATTAGTTATATTAGTTTTTAGTTATTAGTTAT
>JAGOWF010000162.1 GCA_018060305.1 Pyrinomonadaceae bacterium | reverse complement strand
ATAAAAGCCGGTCTTTAGCAGGTCACGCTCTTTGGTTGAGAGCCGTTCGATAAAACCCGATGCGACGTGATGATTAGTCGCGATCAGCCCGTTTGGCGAGACAAAAACGCCCGAGGCACCCGGAAACTTGACCGATGCCAGGCGCAGACGGTCGAGCCATTCCTTTGACGGCTCGAAATTATAGCGGTCTTTCCACTGCTGGAGCGGTGGATTGTCAAACGTCCACATGCCGTCGTCGGCGAGGGCAAACGAGAAAAGTACGTTAAGGAGAATGAGGACAGAAACAGTTTTTTTCATGGTTCAAGATGCAAGGGTGAATTTATTTCGACGACGGCCTCGCCCGACGATAGGATTTCCATAGCATCGGCCAAGGTGGCATTTAGTATCCTTTCCAGGGCCCGGTTCGAAGTATTGCCGCAAGTCAGCCAAATGATAGACGGCGGCGGGCCGAGGCGTGAGGAGAGATCAATGAAATCTCGATCCTTCGTGAGGACGATGACTGAAGCTTCACGAGCCGCAGCGAATATCTCATCGTCCTCAGCGTCCCTGAGGCCTAAGTCGCGAACGGCAACAGCGCCAACGTCGAAACGCTCAGAAATCCAGCGAGCAATACGCGGTGATCGTTGGGCATCGACCCAGATCATCATACGGCCGCCGGCAACACGGGATGATCAAACCGGCGGGCAGCATAGGCCAGAACGGCATGGATGTCTTCGATCTCAAGATCGGGCATCTCATCCAGGATCTCTTCTTTCGAGAGTCCATTAGCCAACAGCTCAAGCACATCGCTGACCCTAATTCGCATTCCACGAATACAGGGCCTACCACCGCACTGATTAGGATTGATAGTGATTCGTTCGCTAAGCATATGCCTATTCTACACCCAAATCCAGACCCGATTAACTCAACACGCCTTGCAGCCTTTCCATTGACCCGTCGAGGATCGCATCCTCGCGGGCGATGCAGATACGGACGTGGGCGTCCCATAGGTCGCCGTCGGCAAAAGCCGAGCCGGGCGTCATACCGACGCCGGCCTCGCGCATGAGCATCTCGTTAAAGGCAATAGCGTCATCGAACTGCCGAGGTATTCGAGCCCAGATGTAAAAGGCCGACCCAGAATCGTAGATCTCGAATCCGAGATCTGAGATCACCTTCGAGACCATTCGTCGTTTTGCGTCAAATCTCTCCCGCAATCGCGTGTAATACGTGCCGTCTGCCATCAGAGTTTTGGCGAGTGCAGCTTGAAGCGGTGTCGCGGGACAGACGTAGATGACGTTCGCGGCGTTATTGATCTTTGCGATCATTTCGCCGGGACCGTATGCGTAGCCGAGACGCCAGCCGGAGATATTCCAGGACTTTGAGAACGAATTGACCGTGATCGTTCGCTGCCACATATCTGGCAGCGTTGCGATGGGCGTGTGTGGATTTTCGCCAGTCACATAGTGTTCATAGACCTCGTCGGAGACGACGAACAGGTCAAGTTCTTTTGCCACATCGGCAACGGCTTCGAGTTCCGTCTGCGACATCACTTTGCCGCTCGGATTTGCAGGCGAACAGACCAGAATGGCGGCTAGCGGAAAATCCGAGCGAACTTTTAACTCTTTACAACGAGCAAGCAGTGCGTCCTTTTCAAACGTCAGTTGATCGTCAAGCTCGAACGGTTCGGTCTTGCCGCCAAATTCTTCCAGAATGCGTTTGTGATATGGATAATATGGCTCAAAAACAAGCGCTGACTTGTTCTTGAGATAGCCTTGTGCGACACCGACAAGCGCGCCCGTGCCGCCGTTTGTGATCATCAGTTCAAACGGACGTGCATACACGTCGATCTGGACGTTGTTGTATTTTGCGATCTTTTCGGCGACGACCCGGCGCAGCCCTTCGTGGCCCTCGCTGCCGCCGTAATGATTCTGGCTGGCGGCGATTATCGCAGCGGCCTCGGCGGCCAATTGCGGATCGATCGGCAATTCCGACTGCCCTTGGACGAGATTCCCGCTCGGCGGCACCAATCGCGTGATCGCACGGATATCGGGCTTAACTTTCCCGAGTCTTGCTTCTGACATAACAATAAAAGTATCAGTTTTTGCTCAGTAGTTCTACGCGAGGTTTACTGACATACGGATTCCCTCGAATCCAGGATCGATATGGATGGCGGGCATCCTCACCGGCATAGTCGATGCCGATCCGCGGGCCTGTGGCGATCTCGTCCGGCTCGACGGAACGGGATTTTTCGAGCCAGACACTGTCGCCGCAAAGATCTTGACCGTTGAGTGTGCGATCAATGCCGAGGGCGATGCAGAGTTTGCCCGGGCCGGAGGTGAGATTTTGATCTTTCATCTCGCCGCGACGGGAACGAATGACGTCGATGCCATCCACCGGTTCGACCGCGCGAATGAGGATAGCGTGCGGGTGATCGGCCGGGCCGGTGACGACATTGAACTGGTAGTACATCCCATACACAAAGAACACATAGACGTGCCCGGCACGGCCGTACATCACCTCGTTGCGCTCGGTGCGACGGCCACCGAAAGAGTGAGCGGCTCGGTCAGTAACGCCGAGATATGCCTCTGTCTCAACGATCATTCCCGAGACGCGCGTGCCGTCGGCGGCGGGCACGACAAGCAATGTGCCGAGCAGATCGCGGGCGACCGCGAGCGTGTCTTCGCGTTCGTAAAACTTTCGCGGAATCTTCATAAGCAACTTTTACGATACGGTGAAACTCAAATTTTGTTAATATCACACCGGCCGCAGGGCAATTTTATGTATCGAGCGATCATCGTCTTTCTTCTTCTCGCGGCCGCCAGCGTGACCGCACAAAAACCCGACGACGTCCTCGCGACTGCGACGGGACGGACCTTCAAGCTGCGCGACCTCTCGCCGGAGGTCCAAAAAGCCGTTGCCAACCTGCCGTTGAGCATCGCAACCGCGCGAACCGACCTGTTTGCGCAGTTCGTCAATCAACGCCTGATCGATCTCGAGGCAGCGTCGCTTGGCGTGTCAAGCGGCAAGTTCATCTGGAACGAGAAGGCCAAGGTCAAACTTCCGACCGAGGCCGAGATCAAGGCTGTTTACGATGCCAATCAACAGGCCCTCGGCGGGCGTCCACTGCCGGAAGTCCGCGAGCAAATCGTCGATTACCTACGTGCTGATCCGCAGCAGAAGATGTTCGCCGCATTGTTCGCCAGGCTACGAACAAAGTTTAAGTTTTCAGCCGGTAAGGATGTAAACGCTCTGAACCTTACACCGGCCGATGTAATTGCGACCCTTAACGGGAAGCCTGCAACCGTGAGGGAGTTTGAGGATTTTGCCGCGACCGAACTCCGTGAAGGGCAGGCCGACCTTGGCGACATCATCACCGACGATCTGACTGACGTGATCCGGAACGCGCTGATCGCTGACGAGGCGAAGGCAGCGGGCATCGACGCGGGAACCTTCATTGCCCGCGAGATCACAAACAAGATGAAGGATTTCTCGGACGAAGAACGGACGAATCTTGAGGACGCGCTCGCCCAACGCCTTTTCGCAAAGTATCAGGTCAAGATCATATACGCCGTCCCCGAAGCGCCGATCGAGAATGTCTCGGCCGATGACGATCCGGCACTTGGTGCGGCCAATGCGCCGGTAAAAGTCATTATGTTCAGCGACTTTCAATGTTCCGCGTGCGCTGCGACGCATCCGATGTTGAAACGAGTGATCGCAGGCTTTGACGGCAAGGTCAGATTCGTCGTGCGCGACTTTCCGCTCGAGTCGGTCCACGGCAATAGTTTCGATGCCGCTCGCGCGGCCGGCGCGGCGAATGCACAGGGCAAGTTCTTTGAATACATAGAGTTACTTTACAAAAATCAGGGTGCGCTCGACGCGGGATCGCTCAAAAAATACGCGGCGCAGATAGGTTTGAATGCGGCGCAGTTTGATATAGACTTTAATTCTGAGAGAACGGCGGCTGAGGTGAGAAAGGACATGGCCGACGGCGAGGCCCTCGGCATCAGTGGGACGCCAACGATCTTTGTAAACGGCCGCCGCGTGCGTAATATCTCGCCCGAGTCGATCGCATCTGCGATCGAAGCGGCAATACCTAAATAATTGAGTATGCGGACTTTGCTGGTTTTTTTTACTGCGGCCATTGCCTTGGCGTGTTCGGGCACGGCAAACACGCCAAAGCCGAACAACGTGACCGCGAAGGCTCCGCTGCTGCCGGTTTTTGGCTACGAGATCGTCAAAACGTATCCGCACGACGGCAGCGCATTCACACAGGGACTGTTCTTTTATAACGGCTCGCTCTATGAAAGCACGGGACAGAAGGGCCGTTCCCAAATTAGAAAAGTTGACATCGAGACGGGCAAGGTCCAGCAGAAATGGGATCTGCCAAAGGATGAATTCGGCGAGGGATCCACCGTGCTCGGCGACAAGATCTACATGGTCACATGGCAGGACGGCGTTGGAAGAGTGTTTGATGCCAAAGACCTCAAGATGCTCAACGAATTTAGCTATCAGGGCGAGGGTTGGGGCATAACTACTGACGGAACGAACCTGATAATGTCGCAGGGGACGCATGTTCTTAAGGTCATCGACCCACAGACGTTCAAGCAGATCAAGACTATCCCCGTCATGCGCGAGGACGGACGGCCGCTGATGCGCCTGAACGAACTCGAATTCGTTAAGGGTGAGATATGGGCGAACGTCTGGCATTCTGAAGACACTGAAACGCTCGGCAAGCCGAACCGTATCGCCCGAATCGATCCGCAGACGGGCAAGCTGATCGGATGGATCGACCTCGCGGGCATCTCGCCCGACGACCAGCCAAAGACCAACAGCCCTTACGATGAGAAGGTCGAGAATACGCTTAACGGCATTGCCTACGACGCCGTTACAGACCGCATCTTCGTGACCGGCAAGCAGTGGAAAAAACTCTACGAGATCAAGCTGACGCCGCCAAAAACTCAATGACAGAGGGCGACAAAAAGTTTATGCGGCGGGCCATCGAGCTTGCCCGTGATGGCATCGACAGCAACGAAGGCGGCCCGTTTGGCTGTGTCGTGGCCCGTGACGGCGAGATCATCGGCGAAGGCAATAATCGAGTCACGTCAGCGAATGATCCGACGGCCCATGCCGAGATCATTGCTATTCGTGAAGCATGTAAGTCATTGAATTCGTTCCAGTTAGACGGCTGCACGATCTACACATCGTGCGAGCCGTGCCCAATGTGCCTCGGCGCGATCTACTGGGCACGGCCCGCGAATGTTTATTACGCCTGCACCCGCGACGACGCGGCGAAGATCGGCTTTGACGACCGGTTCATTTACGAGGAACTCGAACGCTCTAACAATGAACGCGAGATGCGGCTCGTAAACGTAATGCGTGACGAGGCCATCGAGGTCTTTCGTTCGTGGGAGGCGAAGACGGACAAGATAGAGTATTAGTTTTTCCGTTACCAGTTCTCAGTTATCAGTTATTTCGGAGAATATTTCGGGATAACTGAGAACTAATAACTGATAATGTCCTGCATGATGAAGTTCATCCTCAATAACGAGGACATTGTGACCGACCTTCCATCGGGAGTGACGGTGCTGGATTTTGTCCGGTATCACAAGGGACTAAAAGGCACTAAGATCGGTTGCCGCGAGGGCGATTGTGGGGCGTGCACGATCCTGGTTGGCGAGCTTGTTGGCGACACGGTAAGATACCGCTCGATGACCTCATGCCTGATGCCGCTGGCAAACGCCGCCGGCAAGCATATCGTCACCATCGAAGGGATCAATCCCGCCAACGGTTCGCTCACACCGGTTCAGCAGGCAATGGTCGATGAGAGCGGAACACAATGCGGGTTTTGCACGGTTGGCTTTGTGATGTCGCTGACCGGAGCGTGCCTTGACGGCTCGGCTGCCGACCACGCGTCGGCGGTGTCATCAATAGATGGCAATATCTGTCGTTGCACTGGTTACAAGTCAATAGAACGAGCGGCAACGCGGCTTTCGAGGGCGGAACCGCCTGCGTCAGCAGGTGGCGTGGCCGCGGCGATAACTCGCTCGGTGGTTCCGAAGTACTTCGAAAACATGTGCGAACGTCTCACGAGTCTCGATTCAGGTGGCGCTGACGGGGCTGACAGGTCCGACCAACCGCTCACGCGGTCGGTTCCGCCTGTGGGCGGCGGCACCGATCTGTATGTTCAACGGCCTGAGGAAATGGCCGAGGCGGAATCGGCTCCACTGCTTTATAACGATAAGCTGCGCGGTATTCGCGACACCGGCGAACACATCGAGATCGGCGCGTCGGCGACCGTCACCGACCTGCTCGAATCGCCCGTGATGAACGCGGCATTCCCCGATCTTTACAAACACTTAAAGCTCGTCTCATCTACGCCGATCCGCAACATGGCGACGCTCGCGGGCAACTTCGTCAACGCCTCGCCCATCGGCGACATGACCGTCTGGTTCCTCGCCCTCGACG
>JAGOWF010000161.1:2090-6493 GCA_018060305.1 Pyrinomonadaceae bacterium | reverse complement strand
CCAATAAGGCCTTTGCCGAAAAGATCGGCATCACCGGTTTCCAGCTCTTGAGTGATTGGGGCGGCGCGGTGACAAAAAAGTACGGCCTGTTCAACGAAGCCGGCGGCTATGGCCGACGCGGGACATTTGTCGTTGATAAAGACGGCAAGATCCGTCAGATCGTGTTCGATAATATGGCGATCGACCCGACCAGCACGCTTGAGACGTGCAGTCTTATGGAGAAAAAGCTCGTAGTAGCTCCACCTAAGCCATGACAAATTACGCACCTTGCCCATTCTGCGGCGCGACAAATGCCGAAAAAGTGAAGTTTTCTTGGTGGGGCGGCCTCCTCGGCCCAAAGATCCTTAGCCACGTTAAATGTCTCTCGTGCGCGAAAGGCTATAACGGCAAGACCGGCAAGGACAATACGACCGGTATCATCATCTACTCGGTGATCATTGCATTGGTCGTGCTGGCATTTGTGGTGGTTGTTTTCGCGGCTCTCGGCATCCTGCTGTTCGCCACGAAATAGCTCATCGCAGGCCTTCGGTGTCAAGCGCCTCCGCCCTAAGGCTGCCGCCCGCGTCCTTCATCAGGATCTCGATACGCCGCTCGGCCGTGGTCAGCCGTTCGCGGCATTCGCGTGAGAGCTTAATTCCCTTTTCAAATAGTTCGAGACTCGCATCGAGCGGAAGATCACCGTCCTCGAGCTTTGTCACGATCCCTTCCAATTCGGCCAACGACGCCTCAAAGGTCTTTTCCATCTCTATCTCACCAACTCCTCAGCCTGCCGCAGCAGGTCGGCCAGATTGCCAACGCCAAACGTCTCAGCCGCCTTTTTTGTCAGGCCGCGGGTCGCAAACTCCATCAACTGCTGCCCGACTGTCCGAGCAATGTCCGTAGCGAGCTGTTCGTCATTCAATCCCACGACCTTCCAGCGATCGCCGAACTTTCGCATTTTCAACTCAAGCCGGTCGTTCGTCTTGCTCCTCACCGTTGCCGTCTCGCCCGCGTTCTCGATGACCAGATACCGTTCGGCACCGATGACCATCATAAAGAAAGGCACGCGGCCGTAACTCTCGGTCCGTTCTCGGATCACCTTTGCGATCTGAGATCTCGCGCGGTCCTTGACCGCGGGCATGAGCGGCTGGGCGATCTGCGACATTCTGTCAATGATCGGCTTTGGCACTCCGCGGCCGTAAAGATCGACAGCCTTTTTGAGTATCTGCGGCATGAAATCATCGACGACCGCATCGATATCTATGACCTCATTGATCGCCTGCTGATCGTCGCGTTTTGCCGCGTCCACAAGCAATGCCAGCGCGTACTGCGGCTCATCTTTCAGGCTCTGGTAATACAGCCAGGCCGCAATGCCGCCGACGAGCAAAACACCGCCGATGACAGCGGCCATAATGCCGAGAACCTTGCCCGCACGCCCCTTGGGCCGTGGAACACTCTCAAACGGCGGCTGTGGTGCGGCGCGAACGCTTTGAGCAGGCTCGTTATCAAGATAAACGCGAAATTCAGACATCAAACTTCAGTGGCGCACACCTCGGCGTCCAGTTTCCCACGCTCGAGGCGTATTTTCAATTTATCGCCGGCTTTGACCTGGGCGGCATCACGCAGCACCGCGCCGTCAGCTGTTTGCGTGATCGAGTAGCCGCGAGTCAGCACTGCAAGCGGTGAAAGAGCGTTGAGTTTTGCCATGATCCGTTCCAATCGAGCCTCGCGGGCCTTCATTGATCGCGCAACCGCCGCGTCGGCCCTCTGAAACGCGCTATCGGCCATATGCCCGAGCTGCGCAGCCCTCGCTTGGATGGCGGCAGGCGTAAAGCGGGATGCCACGCTGCTAAATCTGTCCTTCGCCGCCCGCACGCGGCCCTCAAAGCTGCTCTCAAGCCCAGCCGACGCCAGATCGAGCCGCGAAGCCGCGTCATACATCCTTCGGTCGATCAGATCGTGAGCACGCTCGGCCCCCAAAGACAGCGTTTTGACGATATCTTCTTCCCTCGCCGCAACCATCTCGGCCGCCGCCGAGGGCGTGGCGGCGCGCAGATCAGCGACCATGTCAGATATGGTCCAGTCGATCTCGTGCCCGACGGCCGAGATCACGGGGATATCGCTCGCCCTGACTGCCCGCGCCAAACCCTCATCGTTAAACGCCCACAGGTCTTCGGCCGAACCGCCTCCACGACCCATTATCACGACGTCGAGCCGCTCGGCCACAGGCAGAGCGCGACTAAACTCATTCAGTGCAATAAGTGCCCGGCGGATGCTGTCTGCCGCGCCTTCACCTTGAACAAGTGCAGGAGCTAGCACAATGCTCACTGAACGCGCTCGCCGTGTCATCACCGTCAGAATATCCTGAAATGCCGCGCCCGATTTGCTCGTGATCACGCCTATGCGTCGCGGAAAGAATGGTATCGGACGCTTTAATTCCTCCGCAAACAGCCCCTCGCTGTCGAGCCGTGCTCTGATCTGCTCATATGCCGCACGCAGTGCTCCCTCGCCCGATGGTTCGAGCGACTCGACGACAAGCTGATAACTGCCGCTCGCCTCGTACAGCGTGACACGGCCGCGGATCCGCACGGTAATGCCATTCTCGGGCGTGAATCTGATCTTGTAGTTAGTGCCCTTCCAGCAAACACACCTGATCTGAGCGTCGCCGTCGTTGAGATTGAAATACCAATGTCCCGAGCCCGCGCGGGAAAAATTGACCACCTCGCCCTCGACCCAAACGCTCGCAAACGCGCGCTCTAACAACGCTCGCGCCTCAGCATTCAGCTCCGAAACGCTCAACGGCCGCCGCTCGGCCTCATCAAACAATGCCTGAAACAAAGGTTCTTCCAATCCGGTTCAATTTGAACACACAACCTTAACGTGTTACAAAGAACGCTGATTCACGCAAATGAACATCATAGATTTAAAAGTCTATACACCGGCTAGGGACTTCGAGATGTCGAAGCGCTTCTACGCGGCGATAGGTTTCGAGTTGACCGAGGCATGGGCGGGCGATGTCGATTGCAGGCTGGGCGGCGCCGTCTTTCGGCTTCAGAATTATTACAACAAAACGTGGGCAGAGAATTTCATGATGCTCTTTGGCGTTGACAACGTCGAGGAATGGCATCAGCACGTCAAAAAGGTGATCGACACGGGCGAATACGACAATGCGCGCATCGCCGAACCGGAAAAGGTCGGCGGGTCGTCCATATGCCACGTGTGGGATCCGTCAGGTGTCCTTCTGATATTCATTTCTTAGCCAAATGGGATGCGGGCGTAGCGTCCCAACGATGGATTCTTCGGGCGTGGGTTTATGGGCGGCTTTCGGCCCCGGCCACAACCGAGGTGACTGTGGCAAAGGTGTTCTCGCGCTTTGACCTTATCTTGAGCCTAGGCGAAACGCCGTTGGCGTTCACGGCGGCATCCGACCGGTAGGTTATCAGGTAGGCCGAGCGAAGCTGGGCGACGATGTCCTCGTAGGCCCGCTGGATCTGGCCGATCTGCGTTATCGGATAGTACACTCCGCCTGAGATCGAGGCTAGACGTTCGCCCTCGCCCTCGCTCTTGGCCGAGAGTGACATATATTTCAGTCGCGTCGGATCGATCGCCGTGCCGGTTGCCGCCGCCGCGATCAGGCCTGATGGAACGTAAAGCGGATAAACAAGGGCCCCGCTTTCCTGGATCGACCCGGCCAAGGAGTCGAACGCCAGGAACGACCGATTGTCGTCGCCGTCCGTCAGGATCACGACCGCCGACCGCTCGCCCTTGAGCGGCCGCAGCGTGTCCGCGACAGCATAGGCCAAAGCGTCGTAATACGCCGTGCCGCCGCCCGCGTCGAAAGTGTCGAGGCTCTTTGAGAGCGTTGTCTTGTCGGTAGTAAAATCCGCTAGTTTCTTGACGTCCTCGTTAAAGATAACGATCGAAACGCGGTCACGTTCATCGACCGTCTCGACAAAGTTTCGGGCTGCTTTGCGAATGAAATTTACATAGTTTTCGACGCTCCCGGAAACGTCGAGCAACAGCACGAGATTGACCGGCGCGATTGACCTTTTCACAGAAATTATCTCGCGCTGCTCCCCGCTTTCGACCACCTCAAAATCTGAAGACTTTAGCCCTTCGATGGCACGATTCTTCAGGTCAGTGACTCGAACGTTTGCTGTCTTGACCGCCGCGACAGGCACGTCGAGCGGCCCGCTTCGAACCGCGAATGCTGGCTCGCGTTTGATCGGTGGCAGAGTGCTGAGATAGTCACCAAAATACTTTGGCGACGCCCGCCGGATCGCCCCCGTCAACAAGCTGTCACCGCTGCGAACGATCGCCTTTGCCGCCTCGGTCAGCGGCCGTTCACGAAGATCCGACATTACCTCGCTTGGTGGCACATTGAGCAAAATAATGCCGCGGGCAGTGGTGAACTTGAGAGAGAT
>JAGOWF010000161.1:0-1990 GCA_018060305.1 Pyrinomonadaceae bacterium | reverse complement strand
TTCATCTGCTCGGATTGCTCGATATTCGTCCGGACTGGATCAGGCGTTGACGCACGCGCTGCTGCCACTTTTTCTTTGGACGTCCGTCGTCGTCAAAGCGTTCGATGAGATCGTTCATCGACTCACCGCCGCCGAGCCTCGTCTTCAGATAAAGCAGTGCGACTATTATCGCGGAAAAAGAGAATACTATGATCTGGCCGGGAAGCCAAAAGATCTGGATCAGCGATTCAAGGAGCGTTTGACGAACGCGCGAACGCATGTCTGTGCCCTCGACCTTGACCTTCGGCGAGCCCGGACTGTTGATACTGAAATTGAACCAGCCGTCGTCCTTCTCGGTTTTCGCCGATGACGCCGTCTCGCCGTTCTGCGTCTGCTCGCTCTCGGTTTTTGGCATCGGATCAAATGCTTTTGCCGATACATTTACGACAAAAGAGATGCTGCCGGCGATGATCGCCGGAAGCAGGAACATTATCAGCACGGCCCCCGTCGCGGTCGCAAACGATCGGCGCACGAGGTGCCGCGACCGTCTTAGGGCCTCGATCACGCCGACATTCTCGAGCATCACCACCGGCGGAACCAGTATCCAGCCGATATATGAATAGAAGAAGCCAAAAAAGGCAAAACAAAGAGAGCCGACCGCACCGGCGATCAGCACCGGAGCAAAGGAACCCGTAACCGGATAGAGGGCTAGCCCGAGCAGCGCGAAGAAGGCAAATCCGGCGATTCCCAGAGCCGCGGCAACCACGAATGGCAAGATTGCCGTCAGGACGGCAGAGCCAGCGATGCGCTTCCATTTTCGGCGTGCCTCTTTTAATGCCGGCCGCACACGCACAGGCCTGAGCGGGACAGAGAGGTACTGGATCGTGATCCAGCCAATCGTGCCGACGATCAGGTTAGTACAGAATGCACTGGCAAACGACAGCGCAAGGGTGACGGCACCCAGAGCGATTCCGCTTGCCGTCTCGGACATCATTTCACTGACCTTAAGGAATGAGAGCCCGAGCATCGCCAGTGTTAGGACGATCATCGGAGCAGAAAAGAATGCCGACAGCGAGACAAACTTGCCCAAATGCTCGCTGTAGATCACCATCGCCCGACGCAGAAGCCCCCAAATGCCCTCGGATCGCGACCGCAACTGACTCGCAAATGCCTCGGCCGTCTGAGGCCGATGCTCAGGGTCTTTGTCGAGGGCTGAGTGGATGGTCCTTCTAAGTTTTCGACGGAGCTTGCGGGCACGGAGCTTTGGCGGATCGAGCGTCTTATGCGCCTCCATCACATCCTTAAAATCACCCTCGAATGGCGGAGCACCCGACAACATCTGATACGCGATCACGCCGAGGCTGTAGATATCCGACCTGGCATCGAGGTGCTCGCCACGGCATTGCTCAGGCGACATATATAGCGGCGTTCCGAGCACCGCTCCTACGCGTGTCAGGTCTGCTGAGGTCTTTGAATCGTAGAGCGTCCTCGGCGTCAAGGATCCGTCCGACGAAGTCCCGT
This sequence comes from Pyrinomonadaceae bacterium, assembly GCA_018060305.1. Taxonomy (GTDB): domain Bacteria; phylum Acidobacteriota; class Blastocatellia; order Pyrinomonadales; family Pyrinomonadaceae; genus OLB17. The sequence continues at coordinate 490 of JAGOWF010000161.1, read as the reverse complement.
CGTCTGACTCGTCCGTGATCACCTTCGTTCCAACCGTGTCCTGATCTGTCTGTGGGTCGTAAATGGCAGTTTTCTGCTCACTCGCGGCGGGATTCAGGTAAACGGTCGCGGCTTCAGCCGCGCGGGCCGGCGTCGCAGCCTTACCAACCTGAGTTTGCGAAACGGCATCTGCGATCGTTCCGCTATCTCCACCGCCGAGCGTCGTTGTCCGGCTGTCAACAAAGGTCGGGCTTCCGCTGAAGTGAACACCCTGAGAACCGTTCGCTCCGGGAGCCTGCTCTTCCTCAAGCTTTGCGATGCCGAAGTCCAGCACCTTAACGGTATAGCCGCCGCGCTGATTTGGTTCGAGCCAGATGTTGTCGGGTTTTAGGTCGCGGTGGATAATTCCCTGCTGGTGGGCCGCATATACCGCCGAACAAACCTGTTCGAGGATATCCAGCGTCCAGCCGACCGGCAGGTTCTTCTCTTCGTCCAGTATCTCGCCCAGCGT
>JAGOWF010000159.1 GCA_018060305.1 Pyrinomonadaceae bacterium | reverse complement strand
CGACGCCGTCAAAATTTCATGACCAAACTAGAATTCATTGCCAGACAACTCGCAAAAGCGCAGAACAAGAAGTACGAGCATTACGTTGTCAACAGGGTTTGGAATCTACTCAACGATTCCCGCGTCAAATTTGTGACCCAGCAGTTCGTCAGTCGCCCGGAAGGACGGGCGATGACAGATATGTTCTTCCCTCAACTGGCAATCCATATCGAAGTTGACGAAGGCTTCCACAAGAATCAGATCGACGCAGACAAACTACGAGAAGCAGACATTGTTAACGCGACTGGACACGAAATCCTTCGGGTTGATGGAACAATCAGCTTTCGGTCGATGAAGAAACGATCATCGAATTCTCGAAGGACCCTAACCTCTTTAGGGAGCACATCGATCGCAATGTTCGTGAGACGAAACGGATTCACAGTCGGATCGTGTTTGCGAGGGTCAAAGGGCCACTCGGAGATTTGATGTACCGATTCAAGGGCGAATATAAGATGGACACTGAGGCCACGAACTACGAGGTTGGCTGTATCTATCGACGGATTGCCACCCGCGTTAATACATATCCGCTGACAAACAATAATCGGGCCATATTGCCGAAGGTAAGATCCGTCTCGAATATTGAGACCTTTTATCAAGAGAAATTGCGTTCGCTTTCTGTAGCTAAACGCTTGAAATTGGCGTCGCTGATTCTGAGCGATCTTGTGCAAGGCGGAGGTGGATCCGCCGAAAATCCCGACGACAGAGTATAAAGAAAGTCTACTAACCCAATGGTTCGGGCTGGCGCTCAAGTGACGGACGATCCCACTGAGCGAGATTTGCGGCGGCCTCGTAGGTGGTTTGTGCGAAGTCGAGCACGGCATCGCGAGGTGAGGTGGCAGAGCGGACGTCGTCGTAGGTGAGAATAAATTCGCCGAGGTCGGTGTTGAATTTGGCAGCGTCGGGGCGCATAGCGGCCTCGGCGAAGCCGTCGGGTGCGGGATAGGCGTAGGAGTAGAACGCGGCCTGCGGGAATTGTTCGCTGCCGGGCCAGAAGCCGAGGCTGCTGACCTCGTGAGAATAGGCCTCGCGGGCAACCCAATCTGGAAGGTTGGGCACGCCGCCCGGATGTTCGGGGGCGGTCCGGCCAGAGAAGCGCGTGACTGCCAGGTCAAAGCTGCCCCAGAAGAAATGCACCGGGCTGCATTTGCCGATAAAGCCCGCACGGAATTCCTTAAATACACGGTCTGCAAAGCTCAGCACCCGAAAAAAGGCCGTCACCTGCCCGGCGTCATACGAGTCGTGCACAGTGTCCTCGTCAAACGGTATTGGGTCAACAACCTCGTTAGGAGTCTTGTGGATACCGACCTTTAGGTCGAGTTCGCCGAGCTTGGCCATCAGTTCGCGGTAAAAGTCGGCGACAGAACGTGGCGCTAGCTGCATCGACCCCTCAGCACCGCCGTTTGTGTGCATCAACAGTTCGTGGCCGATCAGATCAAAGTCGATCTCGAACGAGCGTTCACCATAAGGGATTGGCGATGTCGTCAGCCCGCGAGCAGTTAGATAAAGCGGCACATGCCACGAGTGGTTGACCCATGGCGTTTGCATGAGACGCACCTTACCAACGATCTGCGTCCACATGTGCAGCGTCCCGCACGTATCTTTCCAGTTGGTGTAATCAAGGGTTGGCAGCCTGGAGGGCATAGCTAAAGATAACATCATTAATAGCAGCGCTGTCGAAATGCCGACCGAATTGCGGCGGATCGGCCTATCACCTGATATTAGCTTGTCAGTCGGCGGTAGATGTTAGGCATTCGCTCCGGAAGGGAAAGCACGTCGTCAATTATTGTATAGCCGACGTCGCCGTAGAGGTCTTTTAGTTCGGCTTCAGATTCGCGGTCGATGGTGATGCAGAATGGGGTGACGCCGTTGGTCTTGGCTTCGATGAGGGCTTCGCGGACGTCTTCGCGGGCGTAACGCGCATCGCCGTAGTCGTGGTCGTAGGGCCGGCCGTCGGTGAGGATGATTAGCAGTTTGGTGCGCGCGTCCTGACGAAGCAGCCTGTGCGATGCGTGCCGAATGGCGGCGCCGAGGCGAGTGTTGTTTTGGAACGTAATACCGCCGATCCGTTTTTCGGTTTCGTCGGAGTATTTCTCGCTGAAATCCTTGACTATATAGAACTTCACATTCCGACGGCCTTCGCTGGTGAATCCGCTGATCGAATACACGTCGCCCACGGCCTCGAGAGCTTCACTCATCAGGACCAAGCCCTCTTTTTCGATCTCGATGATGCGGCGGCCGGGATGCGTGTAGGGCTGCAGAGGGTTTCGCGTGATCGTGCGTGCGGTTGACGACGACTGGTCAAGCAGCAGCGAAACGGCGACATCGCGCTGTTTTCGCAGGCGTTTTGTGTAGATATTCTCGGACTGTCTCCCGTCGGCCTTGCGGTCGATGACGAAATCTACGAGAGCGTTAAGGTCATAGTCCTCGCCGTCAAGTTCACGGTTGATGCGTGTCAGATTTTCGGGCTTCATCAACTGGAATTGGTGGCGGATCGACGAGATCACGGCGCGATAACGCGAACGTGTCAGCTCGACAAATGTACGGTCGCCTTGTTTCACTCGCTTTTCGATCACACGGCTCCAACCGACGCGGTAATCGTTGAGCTCGCGGTCCCATTCGTCGTAGGCGAACGCTATGTCGTCGGCCTCAAGCTGCTGCTCCGGCATCTCGGTCTGACTCCATGACTCCGAACCGCTCAGATCGTCGGGATCGCCTTCGTCATCGAGGCTGTTCCATGCGTTGAACAGATCGCTTATGTCCTGAACGCTCCGTTGCTGTTCGCGTTTCACCTGGTCCTCGGTCACGGATTCCGCGGCGTGTTTATCGTCATAGGCAAAATCGCTCTCTTCTTCGGTGTTGTCCGACTCGGCTTCCTGCTGTTGGTCGGGGGTGATGTTCTGGAACAAAGTGTAAACGCGGCTCGTCGCTATCAAGGCATCTGCAACGGTAGGCAGGGCAGGGTCGCCCGCAGTCGGTTCTGCTGGTGATGCGAGATGCGTTTCAATCACCGTTTCGATCTCGGAAACGACCTGGCCGTAGAACATCCGCGCATCGTCCGTCGCTCCGCCGCAGAGAGTGATCTGAAATAGCAGTTCAAACGGCACCTGATGGGCCGGAAGATCAAAGATGTAAGGTCGCCTCGATCGCAGCAACTCCTGCATGAGGTCTAGGTCCCGAACCAAGCCTCGATACGCATGTCGCAGACGGATGTCGATACGGGCATTCTCCACCGTGGTGAAGATGCGTCGAGCGAGGCGCGGTTCAGGAAACACACCGAGGATAGCCCGATAATCCGACTCGGCGGGAAGGTCTTTGATCTTTGAGCTTTGGCCCTCGATCTCTGGTGAACGATTGATATAACCGTCGAGCGAAAACGCGTCGCGGTCTTCCGCGGTCATTGAATAGCGTGTTGCGAGGTAGGTGTAGGCCGCGTTGAGATCAGTAGTATCGCAGTCAAATGTGCCAAATTCGATCTGACCGGCGGCGTGTGCAGCGAGCACTTTGTAAAGCCGAAAGTCTTCGTCATCGTCGGAGAATTCTGCAACCGAGCCTGGCAGGTAGATGGTTTTACCGTCGCCGATACGCGATTCCTGAGGCATTGCACCTAGCGGCCGGACCTCGACCTGTTTGCCCGTAAGGGCCTCAACATACAGTCGAAGGACGTGCTGGACGTCGTCGAGGGCCAAACCCGAACGCATCTGCTGGAGATGATCGTTAGATGCACGAGTCTCGAGCGCAAAATAGCTTCGGCGTGCCTTCGCTGATGCTTTATTGTGAACAGTCAGGCCGTTCTCGACCCACGCTTCAAATTGGGCCAGCGAGACATGCCCTAACGCTGACGCGCTCGATGTAAATGCGGCTAGGGCACTTTCAGCGTCAGTTTCAGCGATCCTGGATATAAGCTGCAAAACGCGACGAGCAGCGAGCGTGCTGTCACGGGCCGGAAAGCGGGGGAATACCCGCGTAGTTGCCCGAAGAAAGGAGATAACGACTGCATTTCCGTGTGATGCTATCGACCTGACGGCGCCGCACCACTCATCAAAAACCTGTTCATTTGTCCTCAGAACGACGCTGCCCGACGTGACAAAGTGGAGCGTAACGCTGCCGCCATATTCCAGTAACTCGCGTGCAGTGTTCAGCAGCCGAACCGCGCTCTCCGCGGGCAGGCCATCCAAGGCATTGGGCAGACCCTGCCAAAGCTCCGCCGTCAGGCCGCCCGTCCGAATAACGAAATCCGATGCGAGATCAAATACAGCACTCGTTACCTGAACGTTTGCAAACGTGTTGAGCGATTTGGCAACTGCGGGCGTGTGTTCCAGAAACTCAGTGCTGTGCCGTGCCGAACGGGTCGCTATCTGGAGCGCCAGATCGAGGATCTTTCTCAGTAGCGAGTGGTCGTCAAAGGACGTGGCAATATCAAGCATTCGATCGTATGACGCGAGAGCGATCGATCTTGAAAGGACAAGCTGACGTGTACAGATGGCGAACGCTGTCGCGCGACAAGTTTCAGGGATAGTCTGCAGCTTCTCCGGGCTTTCCGTAAAGAATTTGACGCCGGTTGCCGAGTCAGCGATCGCCAGGCGCCGTCCAAATTCCCCCCAGTTGCGCAGATCGTCCGCTGACAGGATGCGCGCGGCATCCGGGAATGACGCTACGAAAGCACGGCTCACCTTGAGCGACACGGCAGCGAGAGCGGCACTAAGCTCGAGAGCGACACGCCTCTTTTCGGTAGTCAACTCACCGAGTTTGCGTGCCAAACCGGTCAAGGTCGGTTTGGCGTCATTTCGTTTCGTGGCCACACAATGATTTTATGCGATAAAACAGGAGGGCGAAAAACTGGCTAGTGATGATGTTCCTCAGCCGGCCGATCTAGCTTTGACAGGTCGAGCAGTTTTGAGAACTCATCATAGTGAAACATGTCATCGTCTTTGCAGTGCTCGCAAAAGAATGTGACGTCTTCACCTAAATACATGTCCTTCAAGTGATACGCGACAAAGCAGCCATAGCACCGCTGCACACGCGTACCAAATTGCCGGAGCGCTTGATCGTTGTGATCCATTCTTATTTGACGACGCCTCGTTTTGAGCTTTCAATAAATCTAAGCAGCAGATCGACTTCGTTGCAGGCCGATATCTCTTGTCGAATCCGTTCGAGCGCTTGTGACGTGTTGAGTTTTGACGAGAGCAGGATGTGGAATGCGTGATTTAAGTTGTCGATAGCCCCCCGAGGATAACCGCGTCTTTTCATTCCGAGGCGATTGAGGCCGTAGCATTTGGCATGGTTTCCCTGAATGGTGGCGTACGGCAGAGCATCCTTAACAACGACCGAATAGCCGCCGACAAACGCCTCAAGGCCGATCCTGCAGAACTGATGCACTCCTGAATATGCACCGATGCTCGCCCGATCGGCGATCTCGACATGGCCGGCGAGCGTGGCGGCGTTGGCCATGATGATCTCGTTGCCTAGCTGGCAGTCATGTGCGATATGGGCTTGCGCCATGAGCAGATTATCGTCGCCGATCCGCGTCACACCACCGCCGGCGACAGTGCCGCGATGAATAGTTACAAATTCACGTATCTGATTCCGCTTGCCGATCTCCGTCGAGGTCGGCTCACCGGAATACTTGAGATCCTGCGGCGCGTAGCCTATCGATACAAAAGGATAGGCGTGCGTGCCATCACCAATGATAGTCTGTCCGTCAATAGCAACATGCGAATCCAGCCGCACACCCTCGCCAAGGGTCACCCCTTGCGCTATGGTGCAGAAAGGGCCGACAAAACAGTCCGCACCGATCTGCGCGGTGGCACTAACGATCGCAGTTTCGTGTATAAAAGAAGCCATCTTGGATCGTCAGATCACTGCTTGTCGGCGTTATCGTCTGAATCTTTTTTATTGGATCCAAGAACCAACACCAACGTGAATACAATAGCTGTAATGACCCCAAGTATCGGAGAAATGCCCGAATCGATGACGGTTACGACGAAGCCGAGAATTCCCAAGTTCCGACGGCCTCGCCTTATACCGATCAGTAGCGGAACCAAACCGATCAAAGCCCCAAAGATCACGCTTCCGGCAATAATGAAATAAAAGTAATTATCGAAGAAATCTCTCGCTTGTTGCGGGTCCATGACCTAGCCTCCTCGATTCGCCAAGATACACATAATGTCGGCCTCAGCCGTCACGTGGCCATCGACCGTCGCGACGCCACGCATTTTCTGGACTTTGCTGCCTATTCTAAGCGCCTCAACCGTGAGCGTAAGGGTGTCGCCCGGAACGACAGGGCGACGGAATCGTGCACTTTCAATGCCGCTAAAGAACGGTATCTTGTCGGAGCGATCCTCAAATTCGCGCAAGACCAGAATCGCCCCGACCTGTGCCAGAGCCTCGATCTGGAGGACGCCAGGCATTACCGGGGCTCCGGGAAAGTGGCCCTGGAAGAAATTCTCATTCGTTGTGACCTGCTTGATGCCGACAA
>JAGOWF010000160.1:4803-6514 GCA_018060305.1 Pyrinomonadaceae bacterium | reverse complement strand
ACGATCATCCCGATGATAACGGACTTCCTCGACGCCAAGCCCTAATCTCCCGTCGGGCAGGAAGTTAACGGCCAAAATGCTAACCAGGTCACGGCCGTTTTACGATGACGAGCGTTATGTCGTCATTTGCTGGAGCGGTTCCGGTAAACTCGGAGAGCGCGGATTCGACCTTATCGCGAATGCCCGATGCCGAAGCGGTGACGTTGGCCATTATGACCGCAGAGAGGCGTTCCAGGCCAAATTCCTCCTCTGCAAGGTTGTTTGCCTCTGAAACGCCGTCGGAGTAGATGATCAGTGCGTCGCCTTTGCCCAGCGACACTGTGCCCGCCTCATACTCGGAAAAAGGCATTATCCCTAACGGCAGGCCACCGGATTCGAGTTGTTCGACCGTGCCATTAGCCCGGGCCAGAAGCGGCGGATTGTGGCCGGCGTTGATAAAGCGCAACTCGCCCGTCGCCGGATCAAGCTCGGCAATAAAGAGCGTGACAAACCGGTTCGCCGGTGTATTTTCGGCGAGATATTCGTTGACCGCGACGACGGTCTCGTCCAGCGATATCTTTGCCGCGATCTGTGCGTGGATGGCAGCGTGCAGGCTCGACATAAGCAGAGCTGCTCCGGTCCCTTTTCCCGATACATCGCCGAGTGCGACCAGAATCTTGCCGTCACCACGTTCGATAAAATCGTAGTAATCGCCGCCGATCTCATAGCAGGCGAATGAGATCCCCTGGAACTCATAGCCCTCGACCACGGGTGGCCCGGCGGGCTGAAACCGCTGCTGGATCTCTGTCGCGAGCTCGAGCTCGTGCTCCATTCTCTCGCGGTTCATCCGTTCTTCGAGAAGGCTGGCATTCTCGACGCGTATCGAGGCCACCGAGGCGAGCGTCGTCAGGATGTCGAGATGATCACTCGTAAACGTCGCTTCATTCGTCGGCGAATCCGCGTAGATCAGTCCAAATATGTGTCGTTCATCCACGCTGAGCGGGACGGCAAGTACCGAACGGATGCCCTGAAGGACGATCGTTTGCGAGGCAAAGCGCGGATCGTGTTGGGCGTCTGAGGTGAGAACGGACTTGCCGTTTTCCATTACCTCGGTCATGATCGCCCTGCTGATTCGGACCTCCTCGATCGGATCGTCCTTGCCGCGAAGCCGGGCGACCTTTATCTCCATCGCGCCGTCGGCCTTCTCTTCACGGAGCATGATGACGACGCGCTCTGCGGGCACGGCTTCAAACACGAGTGACGCAACCTGATCGAGTGTCTCATCAAGGCCGCTTGAAGAGAGTAGTGCAATGCCGACCTTGCTGATGATGCCCATCAGATCGGCTCGACTCGTGACCGAGGCATCGAGTATTTCCGCAGTCGGATTACGAACGCCTGTGAGGGCGATCGTCTTTGACGGGTCGAGCTGGTCGGTGGTGTCAGCGATGAGCGTGGAACTAATACTTCGCCTAACGCCACCGTCATCGAATTTGATCCTGGTTTCGCCAATCTGTATCTCACCACGGTTAAAGATGGGTTGGGCGCCGACGACGACCGCACCGTTATAGCGCGTCCCGTTAGCTGAGCCGAGATCGTGCAGCCAGAACGCGTCTCCTTCCTGACGAACTTCTGCGTGCAGCCGCGAGGCGAATGCGTCCGGAATACAAACATCGCTGCGTGCAGAGCGGCCTATCGTAGTCCGCAACCGTGAAAGCGGAAACCGGTCAGATGC
>JAGOWF010000160.1:0-4703 GCA_018060305.1 Pyrinomonadaceae bacterium | reverse complement strand
ACGAAGTGAAGCGTTGTATCACCTAACCGCAACCGGTCACCGCTTGCCAGCGAATGCGGTTGGTGCGGCTGCAGCCGGAGGCTCTCAGACGAGGCCGCCAAGAGTATCGTGCCATTTGACGAGCCAAGATCCTCAACCAAAAAAGCAGTACCGTCACGCCAGATTCGGGCGTGTCGGCGCGAGATCTTGGTCTGCGGATCGAAACGCGAAAGGTCAACCTCAGGAAAAATATTAGCCATCGGATCACGTCGGCCGACAAGATTCTCGGGCTTTTCAAGTGAAAAGACCGGCGCGCTGAGGTCACTGGTGCCCTCGATAAGGAGTTTTGCGGTCGTCGATGCGGGCCGTGAGGAATAAACTTCACCGTGGACGCCCTGTTGGCCGATGGGTTGCTTTGCGCCGCAAAATGCACAAAACATATCGCTGGCCACGATCCGCTGGCCGCAGAACCCGCAAAACACAGCCTGATTCGCGAGGCTGACCGCTTCCGGCGCCTCCGAGACGCCGTAAGTGACGTGTCCGGCTGCGAGATTCTCCAGGTGCTCCATCAGTGTGCGGCGCATTTCGTCAGCGGTCGCGAATCGGCTCTCGGCCTGATACTCGACTGAGCGCATCAGTATCCACTCCATCTGATCAGAGAGCTGCGGATTGATCTGGCGCGGCCGTGGATTCTTTTGAAAATCAAAGATCAACAGGGGATTATTCTGCGGATCCGCCCCTGTCAACAGATGAAACATCGTTGAACCGAGGCTGTAGATGTCCGAACGGGGTTCGACCTGGCCCGAAAAAAGCTCAGGCGGCGCATACCCCATCGTGCCGACCGCCGTAACACCTTTCTCCTGTCGCTGGTCGATCGATCTCGCGATACCGAAATCAATCAGCATGATGCGCTCGGTCTTGCCGTCGATCATTAGGTTTGACGGCTTGAGGTCGCGATAGACGATCGTTGCAGGCAGCCCGTGCAGATACGTCAGGACGTCGGCGACCTGTGCGGCCCATTCCGTAACGGTTCTCTCATCGATGCGTCCGCCGGGGGCGGCGCGCAGTTTTGCAGCGAGATCGCCACCCGCAATGTATTTCATCACGAGGTAGAATCGGCCCTCGGCCTCGTCATAGAAATAGTCGTAGATCGTCGGTATTGCGGGATGATCGAGCGTCGAAAGGATCATCGATTCGCGCTTGAAATCATCGATAGCCTTGATCTGCTGCTCTTCCTCGATGCTGGCCTGGACCATCTCCTTGACGGCGCGTTCGACGCCGCCGAGATTCTTGTCCATTGCGAGATAAACGGCACCCATGCCGCCGCCGCCGATCTTCTTGACGATCGAGTAGCGCGAGTTGAGCAGTGTTCCCTTTGCCAGAGGTTTGAGGCCGGGGCCTTTGCCACTCGTCCCAGTCTGATTTGTGGCTGGTGCCTCCGACGGAGGTTCGGGTTCGACAGCGGTGTCGGCGTGTTCCTGTTCGGACGTGAGATCTTCGACGGGCTTAGGAGATTCTGCGAACGGCGCGAGCGGCGAACACGCCGCGCAGTATTCCTGCTCCTCGGCGATCTCAACTCCGCATTTTTGACACGATGCCATTTATGATCAGCTTATCTGAAATCGAAGGAAGGTCTTTCCAACTATCACCTCGTCGCCATCCGCGAGTGGCTGAGGGTTTCCCGGAAGCAGGCGGCGGCCGCGGTTAACATATGTGCCGTTCGTCGAGCCAAGGTCTTCGATCATATACGATGCCCCGCTGCGTATGATCCGGGCATGCCGCCGAGACACCTTAGCATCAGAATCAAAGGCATCGAGATCAACGTCAGGGAAGATGCCGTTATCAGCATCCCAGCGGCCGATTATCGATTCGTCATTAGCGAGCGAAAATTCAGTTCCGGGGCCGTCGCCACGTTCGATGACAAGGCGTGAATGCGCCTGTCCGGCGGCCATCGGTGCGACAGGCGCTTGAGGAACGGCGTGTTCCACAGCTTGAAACTCAGGAATGCCCAATGAAGTCGCGTTGTCGGGCCTTGCGAATGCTTCCGGCAAAGGGGGCACATACGACGGCACGACCGGCTCAGGCGGAAATGCGTCATATGCTGAGGCGAGGCGCTCGCCGCACTCATCGCAGAAACGCGACGTGTCAAGATTCGAGGTCCGGCATCTGGGGCAAACGATCATTCTTATTGCAACGAACGGTTCTTCGAAAAGAATTGTTCGAGGATATCGCGATATTTTACCGCGTTACCGCTTTATGGCAAAGCGATACCGTGCCAAACTAGCTGTTCGCCACGGAAGTTTGCACGGCAAAGCGGCCGCTTGCAGTTTTTTGAAACAATGCGAAAATCGCGGTCGTAATAACGGGTTTGAAACGCCAGGGACGTGGATTTCTGTTGGCTTCGATCATCCCGGAGCCAATTTTTTTAGGAGCATAATAGATGGCCTTATCTAAAAAGACCAAGATCATTGGCGGTGCAGTGGCCGCCGGCCTGATTTTGATAATAATCATCGTCAGCGTTTTAGCGTCGCGCAGCGACGTGCCGGAGGTGACGGTCGTTAAAGTCGAGATCCGTCCCCAACTGCGTTCCAGCGTGACAGCATCAGGCGAAGTGCGACCCGTCCAGTTCATGAATCTCACCAGCGAGGTTCAGGGACGCATCGAGGAAATATACGTCAAAGAGGGCGATCAGGTCACAAAAGGCCAGCCGCTCGTTCGGCTTGATCCTAATCAACTGCAGTCCAACACCGACGCTCAGCGCGCCGCCTTTGAGGCGTCTCAGGACGAGGTTCGCGTATCACAATCGCAGGTCGCGGCCGCGCAAAATAATCTCGCGCAGTCGCAGCAGCAGCTAAATACCGCCCAGGTGGCTGTCGATTCTGCACGGCAGGCCGTCGTTACGGCGCAGGCGGATGTTGATCGGGCGCAGGTCGAACTAAATGCCGCCAATCGCGAGTTGAACCGCAATCAGCAACTGCTTGAGAACGGCGTTATATCTCGCCAGCTTTATGACGAGTCAAAGGATCGCGTCGAAAATGCCAAGGCGTCTCTCAATACGGCCCGTTCTAACCTAAATGCCCGACAGCTTGGCATCAAAGATGCGCAGACGCGCGTCGCTCAGCAGCAGGTTGCGGTCCGAGACGCACGGCGGGCGGTCGATACCGCTAATCTGAGCGTCGATTCGAGCCAGTCGCGGGCGAGTCAACAGGCGGCGGTGCTCCGGGGCCAGAGGAATCAACGCGACAAGACGCTCCAGGTCGCTCCTATCAACGGCGTGATCGCCGAGATACCGTCGAAAGTCGGCACCTTTGCGGTCGCGGGGCTCTCGACGACCGCGCTGCTTACGATCGCGGATATGTCGTCGATCAATGTCGAGGTTAAGGTTGACGAGACGTCTATCGATCAGGTCGAGGTCGGGCAGAAGGCAAAGATCAAGGTCGATGCGTTCGGTGACAGAGAGATCATCGGCGAGGTTACGCAAAAGACGCCTCTCGCCGTCGGCAAATCGCAGACGAGCGGCGGCCTCTCGACAAACATCAACGTCCAGGAGGCAAAAGAATTCCGCGTCGTGATCGAGCTAAAGGACCTAAGTCCCGAGATCAAAGATGGCCTGCGGCCGGGCATGAGTGCTACGGCCGAGATCACGACCAAGACGGTCGAAAATGTGATCGCTGTGCCTCTGCAGGCCGTGATCGAGAAGAAGCCGGGAGCTGACGGCACGCCGACGCCGGAACTTAACGGCGCCGCGCCTGATCCCGCGGACAAGCCGAAGATGATCACGGGCGTCTTTATTCTTGACGGCAACAAGGCTAAGTTTGTTGAGGTCGTTACGGGCATCATCGGCGAGTCCGACCGACAGATCGTCAGCGGGCTTAAGGAAGGCGACGAGGTCATTACAGGGCCGAGTCGCGTGCTAAATACGCTCAAAGACGGCACGGCCGTCAAGAAAACGACCAAGAAGGACGGCGACAACTCAAACAAGTCGTAAGTCTTAGGTCTGTAGTCTGGAGCAGGATATTTACTCCAGACTCACGACTAACGACTCCAGACTTTCCGATGTATAAGTTCATGGAAGACGAGAACGGACAGCCCGAGCAGAATGGCAAAGCGCCCACGGGCGACGCGCTCATTCGGATGGAGAACATCTGGAAGACCTATCAGATGGGCACCGAAGAGCTCCACGCGCTTCGCGATGTTTCGTTCGAGGTCCAGCGTAACGAATACCTCGCGATCATCGGCCCGTCCGGTTCGGGCAAATCCACGCTGATGAATCTTATCGGCTGTCTCGATTCGCCGACAAAGGGCGACTATTGGATCAACGGCAATCTCGTCTCCGATATGTCCGACGACGAGCTTGCTCACATCCGCAACAAAGAGGTCGGCTTCGTCTTTCAGACATTTAATCTGCTCGCCCGCGCGACCGCCTTGCATAATGTCGAGCTGCCGCTGATCTATGCGGGAATGCGTGCCGGCGAGCGTCACGACAAGGCGCAGGCCGCGCTCGCATCGGTCGAGCTCGGCGACCGCGTGATGCATCGCCCTAACGAGCTCTCAGGCGGCCAGCGCCAGCGCGTCGCTATCGCACGCGCGCTGGTCAATCATCCGTCGATCCTGCTTGCCGACGAGCCGACCGGCGCGCTCGACTCAAAGACGAGCATCGAGATCATGCATCTCTTCGAAAAACTCCACGAAGAAGGCAACACCATCATCCTCGTCACACACGA
>JAGOWF010000158.1 GCA_018060305.1 Pyrinomonadaceae bacterium | reverse complement strand
CGGCGAGGTCCGGCCGGGTTTGAAGTGCCCGCTCGGCCGCCCCGACATTTGATGGGATCGGCTCGATGAGGCCCTCCAGATCGCCGCGAAGAGCCAACGGTTCTTCGGGCGTCATTCCCAACAGGTTACGCAGTTCAAGCAAACTGATCTCTGCCGCAGAATCTGCCGTCTCACGCATTGTGCGAATCCGATTCAGTTCGACGGTTTCCATGCCTTCGTCTAGCGGAGCACGCCGTCCTTCGGCAACCTGAGCGGAAACCAGATCGAGGTTGTTTGCGGCAAGCGCGAGTAATTCTTCCGTAAACTTTAACTTTAGAATAGCCGCAAGAGCCTCGCCGAATTTGTTCCGCACCTCCGCCGCCAATTGCAACTCACGTGCGGCGGCGGCCTGTCGTCGGATCTCAAGCTCCTGAGCTGCGACACGTATCCTGGCTTTGCGGCGTCCGCCGAGCTCGAGCGGAAGTCCGCCCTCGATCATAAGACTGTTGTCGCCGCCGCCTAACTGTCTCGTTCCGCGCAGTTCAAGGCTTGGATTCGGCCGAAATCCGGCTTGACGGAGGAGGGCTTCTCCGGCCTCGGCCTCCTTTCTCATGGCGGTCAGCTCCGTATTCCTCTCAAGTGCAATATCGACCGCTCGATCAACGGTTAGGCCGCCGACAGGATCAAGGTATTTCGTGTGGTTCAGCACGGGGGTCGTTTGGGCGGCTTGCGCAAACAGGCCGAAGACCGCCACCAATAAGGTCACCAGGATCGATCCAATTGCCCGAAGAGTTCTTAACACAGAATATTAGTGATCGTGCGCTTCGAGAAAATCGCCTCTCGGCCCGACACCCTCCTTGTGGACCAGTTCTGCACCGTGATGGCCCGCCATCGCCACGGCCACCGCGGCGCCGACCAGAAGCAGAGTTGCGACGCTTTCACTCCACCAAGCACGTTTCAAAACAAAGTTAGATAGAGCTTTTACTGCAAGACCTGCGACCGTGAACCAGAAAGTCAGCGACGCATATTGCTCATGTTCGAGTAGTAGCTGCTGAGCACTTTCGTTGAGTCCTACTGTGTGCGGGTGGAACGTGTTTGACGAAAGCCAGGCAGTTATCGCACCGACAAATGTGAGGGCCAGAATGAGCCATCCGATCTCGTTTCGAAAAACTCCGAGAGATATCAATTGCAGCACCGCAGCCAAAATGATGAGCATGATCGGAAAATGAACGATCAATGGATGAAGCGTTGGGAACTCCGAATGACTCGCCCGAGGCGTCGGTATAGCAATGGGCAACGCATTGACGGCTGAATTAGTATTACTGCTCGTACCCGAAATAACGGTCAACGGTTTCTTGTTTTGATCGTCGTGCCCTGCCACCGGCATTGTTCCTAGAACGGCAAACAATGCGACAAGTATGTATCGCCCTAGCAGATCAGTTTTCACTCGGCACCTCCTCCTTCTGTGATAGTTCGTACAGCCGCAGCCAATAAAAGATAACGGGGGTGACGATCAGAACGTGAATTAGGCTCGAGACCATGCCGCCAAATACGGGAACCGCAAGCGGACGCATTACTTCAGCCCCGGCACCCGTGCTCCACATTATCGGTAGAAGCCCCGCAAGGATGGTCGTGACGGTCATGACCTTTGGCCGTAGGCGGAGCAGGGCACCCTCAGTTACTGCTTGCAATAATGATTCACGGTCAAGCTTTCCAAGCTCATCTTTTTTGCGGGCGACGGCTTCTTCGAGATAGACGACCATCACAATTGTCGTCTGAACCGCGGCGCCGAACAGCGCGATGAATCCAACCCAAACGGCGACCGAAAAGTTGTATTGCAGCATCCAGAGTAGATAAAAGCCGCCGGTGAGGGCGAAAGGGACGGCAAGCAGAATATGAGCGGCCTCAAGGAATGAGCGATATGTAAAATAGAGCACCGCAAATATTATGAGAATCACAACTGGCACGACGATCATCAATCGGGATCGCGCGCGCTGCTGGTTCTCGTATTGCCCGCTCCATGTAAAGTAATAGCCGCCCGGCAGCGTAACTTGCTGTCTGATCAACGGATCGGCTTCATCGACGAAACTTCCAATGTCCCGTCCGCGGACGTTTAGGAGAACAGTCCCGCGCAGCAACCCGTTCTCGCTTTGGATCATCGACGGCCCCTCGACGGTCCGTATCTCAGCAAGCTGGCCGAGCGGGATCGGTGCCCCGGAAGGTGACGTGATCGGTATTTGGCCGATAGCCTCAGGTGTGCGGCGATATTCCTCTGCGTAACGGACACGGATCGGAAACCGATTGCGGCCCTCGATAGTTACGCTCAGATTCACCTCGCCAATACCATTTTCGATCACTTCCTGTATTGTCGCGACGTCGATGCCGTAACGCGCGGCGGCGGTTCGGTCGATGTCGATGTCGATGTATGGTGCCCCGCCGATCTGTTCCGGATATACATCGGCCGCGCCCTTTACCCCTCGAACAACATCAGCGATCTGGCGCGAAACATGTTCGAGGGCGTTCAGGTCGTTCCCGTAGATCTTGATGCCTATCTGCGAGCGTATGCCGGTGGCGAGCATCTCGATGCGGTTGATGATCGGTTGTGTCCAGATATTCGTCACGCCGGGCATTCGCAGGGCGGCATCAAGCTCGGCAACGAGTTTTTCCCTCGTCATCCCACTTCGCCATTCGCTCTCCGGCTTTAGATGAACGACCGTTTCGTTCATGTTGATCGGGGCCGGATCCGTAGAGGTCTCAGCACGCCCGGCCTTGCCGACCGCCGATACGACCTCGGGAAAACTGGCGATTATCTCATTCTGTTTGCTAAGGATGCGAGTTGCTTCATCGAGCGAAATACCGGGGTCGGTCACAGGCATGTAGAGAAGGTCGCCTTCATTGAGCGGCGGCATGAATTCGCTGCCGATCCCCGTCGCCGCGATCATTGCGCCGATGAAAAAAAGCAGAGCGAGGGCGACGGTGATCAGGCGATTACGCAGCGCTTTCTCAAGAAGTGGCTGATAGAAGCGACGAATGACGCGCATGATCGGGTTCGCCTCTTCTGGCCTCAGTTTTCCTTTGAGGAGAAATCCGCATAGCACGGGGACCAGCGTGACGGCCATGACTGCGGCGGCGATCATAGCGAACGACTTTGTATAAGCGAGAGGATGAAATAGTTTTCCCTCCTGGCCAGTGAGGGCGAATACAGGCATGAAAGCTACGACGATGATGGCCATCGACGAAAATATTGGACGGCCAACCATCTTCGTTGCCTCGCAAACGATGCGCCAAACGTCTTCACGGTTTGTGAGGCTGAGGCCTTCTTTCTCAATAGCTCGATAGGCATTCTCCGTAACAACAATGCCGGCATCCACGAGATCAGAAACCGCAATGGCTATTCCGGCGAGCGACATGATATTTGAGGTCACTCCTGCAAAATACATAAACAGAAATGACACGAGCGCCGCCATCGGAAGTGGAACGGTAACGATGAATATCGAACGGAAATGCGCGAGAAAGATCAGGTTGACGAGCGTGACGAGTATGAATTCCTCGGCGAGTGCCCATTTCAGGGTGTCGGCGGTCCGATTAATCAGGTCGGTGCGGTCGTAAAAGGGAACGAGCCGGACGCCCGCGGGCAGTCCCGGCTTTATCTCTTCTATCTTTTTCTTGACGGCCTCGATCGCTTCCAGAGCACTGACGCCGTATCGCATAATGACGACACCGCCGACAGCTTCCTTACCGTTCTTATCGAGCGAACCGGTTCGGAAAGCATTGCCGATCTGAACCTCAGCGACGTTCCGGACGAAGATCGGTGTGCCATTGTTGGATCCGATCACGATATTCTCGACATCGGCAACAGACTCTACCAGGCCAATGCCCCTTACAATCGCCCACTCACCCGCCTGTTCGACAACGTTGCCGCCGACGTTGTTATTTGATCGTTCGACCGCCTCAACTACTGCGGAAAGCGAGAGATTTAGGGCGCGCAGCCGGTTTGGATCAACGTCGATCTGATATTGCTGCACATAGCCGCCGACGGTGGCGACCTCCGCGATGCCCGGCGTCGAGTTCAACTGGTAACGCACGAACCAATCCTGCAATGTTCTCAGGTCACGCAGGCTCATTGTGTCGGATTCGAGCGTGTACCAATAGATCTGGCCGAGGCCCGACGCGTCGGGACCCAGAGTGGGCGTAACGCCCTCGGGAAGCTGGCGTCCGACGAGGTTAAGTCGTTCGAGGATGCGTGTTCTGGCCCAGTAGAGCTCAACGTCGTCCTCAAAGATCACATTGATCATTGAGAAGCTGAATGCCGAGCTAGCCCGGACAGTCCGCACGCCCGGAAGGCCCTGAAGGTTTGTGACCAGCGGATACGTCACCTGATCCTCGACTTCCTTTGGCGAACGGCCCGGCCAGTCGGTGAATACGATCACCTGGTTATCGGAGACATCAGGTATCGCATCTATAGGCGTTCGGGTGAGAGCCCAATACCCCGCGATCGCGATCGCGATGTAAAGCGCGATCACGATCATGCGATTCCTTATGGACCAGTCGATCAGCCAGTTGATCATGCTTACTTTCCTGTTACTGGGCGGTGATCGGCAGCGTCACTTTTCCTTTCCCGGCCGGGCCCTCATAGGTGATCTGGGCCTGCCATTCCCCCGCCATCTCAAGGTTCACCTTTCCGGCATAAACACCAGGCGTGCCCGTCGTCGTAAAAGTTGCCGGGTTGTTCATTGCTGACATCGATCCCATCGCGGGCATGAAAAAGTTGAGAGCGGCAGAACCGACATCGACCGGCTTTCCTGACGTATCGGCGAAGGTAAGCGTGAAATCCTGCTTGCCTTTACGGAGCGTTCCGTCCGAGCTTGAAAGCGCCGCAGTCAGATTATTGCCGGCGGGGCCGCTCTTGATCGGTTTGCCGGCCAAATTGCCTCCTGCCCCGCACGCCAATGCGAAGATAGTCAGTGCTGCGATCATTAGTAATGCGATAGTCCTTAACATAATTGATTTTCTCTAAGTCCTGTACTGAAAATTGATACGCCGTTATCCAGCGAAAACGCGCGCGGACAACCGTCGGATATTAACGATCCGAATAACCGAATAAACTATTTGCTTAGATCAGAAAGGCGTGATGGCGCAGATATAGGTCGGGCGGCCGTGGGTGTTTGAGGTGGTGGTCCGCGAGCTGCCGCGTGGTGATCGAACTCGTGACAGCGACCCATTGAACCGAGATCGCGGGAAGCGGCGTCGAAGGCTCGTCGGCCTGAAGCTTGATCTGTGGTGTCGGATTCGAGCGATCTTGGGTTAGCCGGTCGGCTTGTTGCACTTCACAGTCCGCCGCGCAGCAATCCTTGGCCTTTATAGCATCGCCGGCGGCTTTGCTCCGCTTGCAACAGGAGTGGGTTGCATTGTCATCGCCGCCCAGACATCCGCACACACCGGCATAGATCTGCCCGACGATGGCGAATACGAATAGGATTGAGACGAGTCGCTTGAGCATACCCTCTTTAGAGCAATATGTGCTTAATCAGGACATTTGTCAATAGCCTTTGCGGGCGGCGCCGTCAGACCGGCATCAATCGGTAGTCTCACTCGCAGATTCGGCAGGCGGTTGCTCAGTGTCGGAAGGTGGAGGAAACGTGAGCGTGCGCAGGCGAACGAGGACAAACTGGTCAATAAACACGACTAAAGCGATCAGCACGATAAGGACGGCGGCAAACATTGGACCTATGCCTCCGTCGGCCGGAAGGCCGTTGGTTGTGCGGAATGCCGCTGCGGCGGGTTCAAGCCAAAACGATCGTAGGACAGTGAATGCGACAAAATAGATGACCGTCAACCACATGGCCCACGCTCGGCCGCCGGCCCAGAATACAGCATTACCGAGCACGAGCAGCGTTGCGGTCGTGAGCCATAGCGCCGTCCAACCGTAGGTCGAATGATAGTCGTAGCCTGCGATCGCCGCGGGCGGGGCACCGACACTCTTGAGCCAACTGCACGAATAGCAGGTAAAAAACGCCATGACGGCAGTCGAAGCAGCAAGGACGCCCAGATAAAGTTTGCCAAACATATCGCGTTTTTAACACAGAACCGTATCAAAAACAAAAGGCTGCCAAGCCCCCGACGGGCCGGCAGCCTGTTCTATGTAAGGTGAACCTTCTCTAGTTTGGGCGGACCGTCAGATATAGCGTCTGGCCGCGACGTGCTATGAGCAACAGCACGGGCTTGTCGCCGGAAGCGTCGAGCGCCGTCCGAACATCAGCGGCTGATTTGACCGCCTGCCGATTTATCTCGATTATCACGTCGCCGCGGACAACGCCTTCCTCGGCTGCCGGGCCGCTAGGGTCGACGTCGGTCACTACGACGCCTTCGGTGCCGGATTCGAGCCCGAGACGGCGTGCCGTTTCCGGCGTCAACGGTTCCAGGCTGAGGCCGAGCTTGCCACCCTGATCCTTCGGTCCCGAACCGTCACCTTCCTCGCGGCCGGGTGAAGTATCTTTTTCATCACCGACCTTGAATTCATCAAGCGTCGCGGTGAGTTCCTGCGGTTTTCCGTCG
>JAGOWF010000157.1 GCA_018060305.1 Pyrinomonadaceae bacterium | reverse complement strand
TCGAGATTTCCGGCAAGGAAATAGAAAAGGAAATGGTAGCGTATCCGGTCGCCTGAGAAATGCGGGTATTCGGTCGGAAAGTTATGCCCGTTCGCAAACGACTGCATGATCGACACCGTCGAGCCAAAATCGCTCCACTGATGGGTGGCGATGCGGATCTTGCCGTCATCCATCGAGAATGTCGCAAAGGTCAGCCAGCACGCGTATGCGAGAAAGAGTCCCGCCGCCACCCAATCCCATCGGTTAAATCCGACCTGATCGCTATCGATGCGTGTTTGGAACTCCTGGCTTGCCGGATTTGCCCAGAGCCAGTAGATAAGCCCCGCACACATCACAAAGAACAGCAAGTTGCCCCACAGCAGCGGCGAGTTGGTCGCCGCAAATAGATATCCGCACAGATACGTCCACCAGCTCCCGATCAGGGCGCCGGTCAGAAACGCTGCGCCAAATCGGTGCGGGCCCGAAGCGAAGTTAAAGAAGCGACGGCATAGAGCGTCGCCAAGCAGCAGCAAGAGAATGAGATATATGACAGCGAGCACGATTCTAATGGTCAGCGGCCACGGACAAGTCCGCCGACGGGCTTCTCAAATTAGTTGCAGTTGTTGCCAGACATAAAGATACCAGATTTAGCACGTTCGGAACCAACAGCAACAGTGCTAAAATGGGAACGAATCGAAAGCATATGCCGGTTGTCCGTAAACGCCAGATCGAGAATCTCGAACAGATGAGCGGCGAGGAATTGCGTGCGTTCCTCGACAGCCTTCCTGCCGGCCAGCAGACGATCAGTCTCCTGATCGATTTTGTCGAAGACGAGTTGTACGACGCCGAGTGTGATCATCATTTACGGCATGCGATGAAGTTCATGATGGACAATCGGCTCGACTTTCCGCGTCTTACGTCCTGGCTCAACGAGAACGGCGGCTACTGCGATTGCAAGGTGATGGAGCAGATCGCCCCCGCATGGCGGGCGAAGTTCGGTGACGACTAAATATCATGCTCCCCGACCAAGCTCGCGAGATATCGTCCCGTAATTGAGCTTTCCACGTTGGCGACCTCTTCCGGCGTGCCGGCCGCAACGACCTCTCCGCCGCCAACGCCGCCTTCGGGGCCAAGGTCGATCACCCAATCGGCCGTTTTTATCACATCCAGATTATGCTCAATCACGAGCAGGCTGCCGCCGTTGTCGATAAGGGCTCGAAATGCCGACAAAAGCTTGTTAATATCGTCAAAATGCAGGCCCGTTGTCGGTTCGTCAAAGATGAACAGCGTGCGGTCAGCCGTTTTTTGGGCAAGGTGTGAGGCCAGTTTTACGCGCTGTGCCTCACCGCCGGAGAGCGTGGTTGCCGATTGGCCAAGACGAAGATAGCCGAGGCCGACGGCGTCAAGCACCTTTAGGCGGGTCACGATCTTTGGCACGTCCTTGAAAAACAATATTGCCTCGCGAACGGTCAGTTGCAGGGCCTCATGGATGTTCTTGCCCTTGTATTTGACATCGAGAACCTCCGATTTGAACCTTGTTCCGCGGCAGTCCTCGCAGGTCAGTTCGACGTCGGCGAGGAACTGCATCTCAATGGTCACGACGCCGCTGCCCTGGCAGATCTCGCATCGGCCGCCAGGCACGTTAAACGAAAAATGCGACGCGCTATAACCTTTTGTCTTTGCCGCATTTGTTGCCGCAAATACCTCACGGATCGCATCGTATGCCTTGATGTAGGTCACCGGATTTGACCTCGGCGTGCGGCCGATTGGCGACTGATCCACGAGGATCACATCGTCGATATTCTCATCACCTTTTATTTCCTTGAAGAGTCCGACGTGCGCGTTCCATTCGCCTCGCTTCTTCTTGAGGCCCGCATACAGCACGTCGTGCACCAGCGTCGATTTGCCCGAGCCCGAAACGCCCGTGATACACACCAGCATTTCGAGCGGTATCTTGACCGAGACATTCTTTAGATTATGTTCACGGGCGCCCACGATCTCGATCTTTCGTTTTGTGACCGGACGCCGAACCCTCGGAAGCTTGATCTCTGCCTCTCCGCGCAGATACTTTGCCGTAAGCGAATATTCGTCTTTGAGAAGCGGGCCGAATTGGCCTGCAAACACAAGCTCGCCGCCGAATTCGCCTGCATTCAGGCCAATGTCAAGGATGTGATCTGCGGCACGCATTGTGTCCTCATCATGCTCGACGACGACGACCGTATTGCCGATGTCGCGAAGGTTTTCGAGGATCGCTATAAGCCTCGCGTTGTCACGCGGATGCAGGCCGATGCTCGGCTCGTCGAGCACGTAGAGCGTGCCAACGAGCAGAGATCCCAGATTCGTCGCAAGCTGTATTCGCTGGGCCTCGCCGCCCGAAAGCGTCGCGGCAAGTCGGCCGAGTGCCAGGTAATCGAGACCGACCTCGACCAGGAACTTTAGCCGCCGCCTTATCTCAAGCAGGACCTTTTCGGCGATCTGCATTCGCTCAAGATCAAGTTCAAGCTGCTCAAAGAACTCATGCGCATCGCGGATCGACATCTCGACGATCTGAGGCAGCGAGCGGCCGCCGATCTTCACGTCGCGGGCCTCTTGCCTCAGACGCTGGCCATCACAGTCAGGACATCGCGTATAACCTCGAAACTTGGCCAAAAACACGCGCACATGAAGCTTGTATTTCTTCGTCTCAAGCCATTGGAAAAAGCCCTTAATACCGAGCCAGCCCTCGTCGCCGTATATGATCGCGTTCTGCTGATAATCGTCCAGGTCGGCAAACGGCACCGCCATCGGAATATGGGCCGAGGCGGCGTATTTTGCAAGCTCCTTCTGTGCCCACGCGTGCTGCGGCCTCGTGAAAGGCTCGATCGCTCCGTCTGCCAGCGACAACAGCGGATTTGGTATCACCAGCCCGTAATCGATTCCGATCGTATTGCCAAAGCCCTGACACGTCGGGCACGCTCCATAGGGCGAGTTAAAACTGAACAGCGCCGGCTCGGGCTCCTCGTATCGAGTGCCGTCGTATTTGCAGACAAAACTGTCCGAAAACTTGAGGGTCTTGCCGTCCGTCGTCTCGATGACAGAAGCATGGCCCTCGCGAAAGCAAGTTTCGAGCGAATCGACCACTCTCTGACGGATGTCCGGCGCGGCCTTTAGCCGATCGATCAGAACGAATGTGTCCGCAAAATCATCGAACGGATAATCCTCGGGCCTTTGCAACTCGATGATCTCGCCGCCTCGAAACAGCCTGGAAAAGCCCTGCTGTAATAGTGAGATCAGGAATGCCTGCGTGCTAAGGGCGGATTGATCGTTCCTCCCTGGCTTACGCGCGGGCTTTCGTTCCACCTCGGCCCCGTGCTGTATCGGAAACAACACGTAGAACCTTGTCTCTTCGGGCAATTCCGCCAGAATCTCCTCCGCCGCGGATTCGGGTGAATCCTTCTTTACCTCGCGGCCGCAGACATGGCAGAACGTCTGGCCGGCACGAGCATAGAGCAGCCGAAGATAGTCGTATATCTCGGTTTGGGTGGCGACTGTCGAGCGAGGATTCTTGGTCGAGTTCTTTTGCCGAATGGCTATCGCGGGTGCGATACCGACGATCTCGTCAACGTCAGGCTTGTCCATCCGCTCTAGGAACTGGCGAGCGTAGGCTGAGAGCGATTCCACATAGCGCCGCTGGCCCTCGGCATAAAGCGTGTCAAAGGCCAGCGATGATTTGCCTGAGCCCGAAACGCCCGTGATCACGGTCAGTTTGTTGATCGGTATCGAGACCGAGATGTTCTTCAGGTTGTGAACGCGGGCACCGCGAACCTCGATCGCTTCTTCTTTCTGTCTAACAGCCTTCATAGACGGGAGTTTGCCGCGTTACGCAAACAATCAGTTTAACAAACTGAGGCGATTGGATAAAACCAGTGATCGGAATGACCTAATATCTGTGATCTTTGATCTATTACCTATTTGGACCGGCCGGGCCTATCAATATAGATACAAGATCATAGATGCAGGATGATAACTGCGTAGCCCCTACCAGCGGTAATCATAGCGGCCAAAGTTGTCTCGCCACGTGTCGTCTGATTCGTATGGCAGGATCGCGAGTTGGCCGTCTAAAATGACCTCGGTATCGAATGCGCGGCGGAGCCGATAGGTGCGGCCCGTGGGCGAGCAGACGGTAAGGACGACGCGCTCCTCGGCGATCTTTGAGACTGCCGCAAAACGCCAATCGGTGCGTGAACGCACCATCAATCGGG
Source organism: Pyrinomonadaceae bacterium (assembly GCA_018060305.1). Taxonomy (GTDB): domain Bacteria; phylum Acidobacteriota; class Blastocatellia; order Pyrinomonadales; family Pyrinomonadaceae; genus OLB17. The sequence continues at coordinate 2,346 of JAGOWF010000157.1, read as the reverse complement.
CCCCGATGGCAAGTTGATCGAGCGTGGTTCGTCTGCCTGCCGCCGGTGCCATATTAGTCGTTAAAAACAGACTCGGCCTTCGAGACGCCCTTTACATTTGCGTACATGCGCAAGCCTACGGTTATCACGACTAGCGAGATCGCGATCCAGACGATGACCCAGAGAAAGGCGGGAATTCCTGTCGCTGCGGCCATATTTCCGGCGTCGGTTTGGATGTCTGAGCCGATGAGCGGTGCATTGATGAACAGCACGGTTTTGAGGTCTGACAACGCATTCATCAGACACTGAACAGCAAGGAATGCTACCGCAAAGTCCGCCACGCGATGGCTGGCAAACCGCGCCATCGCAAGCAGGATGCCCGTCAGCACGAGTCCTGCAACCACCGTAAACGCAACACTTGAGAACGGCACGTTGAGCGAGAGAAAGTTGAATATCGGGCTGACAATGCCAAATACCAGCGTCATCACGCCGACAAAAATGCCGCAGCCAAACAGTATCTTGTGCGGCGACACGTTCTTACGCATCAGGCCGAGCATCGCGACGCCGAAAACGGCCGCCCCGACATAGCCCGCGCTCGATGTCAGCACCTGGCCGATAAAGCCAGACGATGCCGAATAGACAACTCCGCTGCCATCAGCGGCTATCGTCAGGCTCTGCACTGAGCCGCCCGTCAGCACGGCGATCAGAGCATGACTGCCCTCGTGGATAAATGTCACGAATAGCCGTATCGGATAGACCAGCAGTTCGGCATACGGAATGAACCACAGCACGATGGTCGCGGCCGTGGCGATCAGCAGCAGTGCGGCCTTTGGCTTGGCGTCTTCGGCAAGGGTATATCTCATAAATCGACCTCAAGAATTGCTACTAGCGAATACGACCATTCTAGCCGAAAGTTCGGAGCGTGTCAGCAGCCCGACCGTGAGGTAGGGCGTCGGTTCGATGTCGTCGCGATCGAGCGGCCGGCGCGGTTTTGGGTTGGCGAAATTGGGTGGGGTTGTTTAGAATATAGTTTTTCTAAGTTGACACTCGCTGTATTCATGCCGTCGCGTTCCCCGGATCGAGAGCGATTGGTGTGTGCGAGTGTCGGGATCATCTGAGGTGTAACAAATGAAAGCTATGAACCGTTCGGCCTTTGGCCGCAATATCGTGTTGACGCTGGCCGTGCTTGCCCTGATCACAGGGATCATCGCGTTGCCGTATAAGTTTGCCGCGAGCGCCGCCGGTAATGGTGGCAGCGGCCTGTTTCCACGAACGACCAGCCACGAGCCGGACCTGCCGTATTACGACATCCGAAGCGACGCCGATGCGACGGGCTTTCTAGCGCAGGCGAGGGCAGGCACGGCTACTGACGCCGCGCGTGTGGCGGATATTCGCGACCGCTTTGTCCGCGGCGAAGTGTCGCTCAGGGCACGCGTGCCAAAGCTGAAGGTGGAATACAATCAAGACATCCACACGCCTGAGGTCATCGCGACCGGCGTATGGTCGGACCGGTTTGAGTATCTGACGGAGCGTTCCGGCGGCTCAAGGGCAAGCGTTCTGAGGAGTTTTATTGAGCAGAACAACGACCTGATCGGCGTGACCGACCCGCAGGCGGCCGGGATCAGGGTGACGGCGGATTACACCAATCCAAACGGCGGCCTCTCGTTCGCTCATCTCGAACAGTTCATCAATGACATTCCCGTTTTTCGCGGCGAGATAAAGGCCGGATTTGGCAAGGACGGCCGGATGTTTCGCGTGATAAATAATCTCGCCGCCGGCCTTGACGAGGGACGGCTCTCGACGGAGTTTGGCGATGCATCGGCGGCGCTGAGAGCGGCTGCGGGGCATATCAATTATCAGTTCAAGCCTGCTGAGACGGCCATCGACAGGGAGCAGAGCACCGGCAAGAAGGTCTATTTTGGCGAAGGCGATTTTGCACCGGCGGCCGAGAAATTCTATTTTCCGACCGAACCGGGCGTCGCGCGTGCCGCTTGGCGCGTGTTTATCGACAAGGGTGTTGCGGCCTATTACGTGATAGTCGATGCCGAGACCGGCACGATGCTCTGGCGCAAGAATCTGGTAAACGACCAGACGCAGACGGCCACCTACAACGTCTATGGCAACCCAAATTCGCCGATGGACGTGTCAGAGAACCCAAATCCGATAACGCCCGGACCGACATCGCCGAGCGGCGTTCAGGGCCTCCAGATCGCCCGCGTCAACCGCACGCTGATCGGCAACGAAGGCCCACTTTCCTTTAATGATCTTGGTTGGATCACCGACAGCACGGGCCCGTCGGGCTGTCCGACGTGCGGCTGGACGGATGGCAATGCGGTCGAGGCCGGGCTGAACATCGTTGCCCCCGAC
>JAGOWF010000009.1:7901-20200 GCA_018060305.1 Pyrinomonadaceae bacterium | reverse complement strand
TAGCTGATGAGCGCGAATTGCAGCGCGTTCGTGTCCTGATATTCGTCAACGAGGATGTATTTGAAGCGGTCGTTATATTTTTCCCGTGTTTCCGGCGATTTGCGGAGCAGCCTGACGGCTTTGATGAGCAGATCGTCAAAGTCGAGGGCGTTCGCCATCAGCAGCCGTTCGTCATACATCCTGAAGATGCGCGCGATCGTCGCTTTTTTCTCGTCGCCGTATTCGATCTTTGACGCAAACATCTCGTGATCTTCGCCGCGGTTCTTGGCGGCCGAGATGGCGTTGCGCACGTTCCTCGGCGGAGTCTGTTTGTCGTCAAGCCCGAGATCCTTGATGCAAGCCTTTATGACCTTGGTCGAATCGTCCGTGTCATAGATGGTAAACGAGCGCTTGTACCCTTCCTCAAGTTTCTCGATATCGGCCCTCAAAATACGGACGCACAGGCTGTGAAATGTCGATATCAGCGGCGCCGATGGCAATTTTTGCCCGCGTAACAGGTTTTCGACCCGCTCGCGCATCTCGCCGGCGGCCTTGTTGGTGAAGGTCACCGCCAGAATGTTGTGCGGCGGAACACCTTTTTCCGCAATAAGATACGCGATACGCACCGTTATCACGCGCGTCTTGCCCGAACCCGCACCCGCGAGAATAAGCAGCGGCCCGTCAGTCGCCTGCACGGCCTCGGCCTGTTGCGGGTTTAATGAGTCTAAAAGTTCCATGAACTAAGCAATTTGTAACCACAGATAAACACAGATGGACACAGATCAGATCTATCCGTGTTTATCTGTGTCCATCCGTGGTTAATTTCTTCATTTGATGAGCGCCTGTATCTCCTTGAATTTCTCGTGTTTAGCGTCGCGCATCAGTTCGAAGAGGGCCATCTCGACGGAGGATGCGATCACGCCTCCGACGCGCATCTTTTCGAGGCCGGTGGCCTTGTTTTCGTCAGATCGAGAGCAGACGGCGTCGGTCAGCAGGTGCACCCGGAAGCCGCGATCGAGCAGGTCGTGGGCAGTCTGATTGACGCAAACATGCGTTTCGAGGCCGCATAGGACGGCCTGTTTGATGCCGAGTTTACCGAGGCGGGCGGCAAAGGCATCGGCACCGCACGAGCTAAAGGCAGTCTTCTCGAAGATCTCAGCATCGTCCGGCAGAACGAGGCGGATCTCTTCAGCGGTGTGGCCGAGGCCTTTCGGATACTGCTCGGTCACTAGCACCGGCAGATCAAGCGTCAAAAAGCCGCGGACAGCAGTCGAGGCCTTGACCGCGACCGTCTCGAAATCAGGTATAACGTGTCGAAACGCTTCTTGCACGTCAACGACGATCAGCGCCGCGGCATCTGAGCGTAGGATGTTAGGATGCACTGCCATATTTCCACCGCTGTGTCCCGCTACTGTCCCGCACCTCGGTGGGACACGCTAAATACTTCATTCCAGATAAGTTACGACCACAAAATGCCCGTATCCCGCCATTTTTGAAAAAAAACTTCGCCTGGCCTGTCCCGCTAGTGTCCCGCACCCGTGCGGGACACCTTAAATGATTGCATACAAACGCTTTATGAGAACAAATCGGCCGTGTCTCGCCTGTTTTGAAAAAAAATACCGCGGCGTTCGTTTTCGAGTGCAATTCATAAAATAACCGTAGCATACATGCAACGTGTTGTCAAGACATAATCACCTATTCGTCCTCGCGGGTAGTGTCCTAAGGTGGCCCTGGTGCTTGCGCATCAGTGGCGGCTTGCCGCTCTATTTGCGGAGGAGCTTGCTCCTCCGTTTGACCGGCAATTAAACTGCGGGCTTGCCGCCGCCTAACATTCGGCGGCGGCAAGCCGCGAGGATAAGGACGGATGCTCGGAGCAGCAAGCTGCTCCGCAAATAGAGCGGCAAGCCGCCGAGAATCAGCGCCCGGCACCATGACTTTAGGACACTACATCCTCGCGTGCGGCCGTCTTTTCCGCCTCGCGGGCTGCCTTCTCGCTCATCTCCTTGCGATAGGTCTTGATGAAGATATAAACAGCCGCTACACAGAGGATCACGATCAGGATCATCATTGCGGCAATAAAATAGATTTCGGCACGTCCGGCTCCGGGCATGACTCAAGTTTAAGGTGCAGAGTTCGGAGTTCAAAGTTCAGAGTTTGTTTTGCGAACCCTGAACCCCAAACTCTAAACCCGAAACCATTAGTGCGGTGCCTGATTTGGCGGAAATGATGCGTGCGGCTCGTCAGCAAGTAGGCTCCGGTAAATATCTGGGAGTGTGCGGACCTTGCGTTCGCGATCGGTGACGAGATGGAGCGTCTCGCCCTCGGCGATCAGCATATCGTCGGAGGCACGGTAAACCTGATAGACAAACGCGATGCTGCGGCTTCGCACCTCGCCGACCTTTGTGCGAATAATGAGGATATCCTCATAAAATGCAGGCGATTTATAGCGAATATAGCTCTCCGCAACCACCATCAAAGCGCCCGCGTCGTCCTCCATCTGCTTGTATGAGAACCCGCGCGAACGGCAAAATTCGCCGCGGCCGACCTCGAACCAGATCGGATAGTTCGCATTATGCGCAATACCCATCTGATCGGTCTCGGCGTATCGAACGCGAACCTCTGTCTCGTGCCAATCCATAAATGCGAAAGTCTGGGGTCTTAGGTCGAGAGTCTGGAGCAGGACCTGCGGTGCCCTCCGACTCAAGACTTAAGACTCCAGACTCAAGACTAAAAAATTGGCTGGGAGACAGGGATTCGAACCCCGATAGGCAGATCCAGAGACTGCAGTCCTACCATTAGACGATCTCCCAGCGTCATTAATAATCTAATGCACAAGCCCGCGCGTTAGCAAGGGCGTAACATCCAACTTGCGGGTTAAGCCCTTACTCACGTGCGGGCTTCTGCAACGCCGTATGCCATAATTCTTGTTTTATGTCCGCTGAGAAAGAGATATTGACAAACCGCCAGGCGTTTCACGAGTTTCACGTCCTCGACAAATACGAGGCCGGGGCGGCGCTTGTCGGCACCGAGGTCAAGAGCATAATGGCGGGACGCATCCAGCTAAAAGAGTCGTTCGTCCAGATCAAGAACGGCGAGGTCTGGCTCGTGGGCGCGCACATCTCGCACTATTCGCACGGGAATATCAATAACCACGACGTCCTGCGCGAGCGCAAGCTGCTGCTCCACCGCCGCGAGATCGAAAAGCTCGTCAAAGAAACGATGCAAAAGGGCATGACACTGGTCGTCACGCGGATCTATTGGAAAAACGGGCGGATAAAATTCGAGATCGGCGTCGCCAAGGGCAAGAAGCTTTACGATAAACGAGAGACCGAGATGCGCAAGACGATCAAGAAAGAGACCGAGGCTGAGTTGAAACGCGCGATGCGTTAACGGTAATATAGAGCGTTATCTTTCAGTAAAATCTAGTATTTACGAGGTGTGGATGAAATTCGTTGGGATTACCGGTAACTTTACCGAGGCGGCCGCAGAAGCTCTGGCGGTGGCTGTTTTTAAGGGTGAGAAAGCGTCCGGAGGCGTGCTCAAGGAACTCGACAAGCTCACAGGTGGCCTGCTGGCCGGCGTGATGAAGAATGAGGAGTTCAAGGGCGACTCGGGCCAGACTGCGCTGTTGCGATTTGCTCCTAAAGGCAAGGTCACGGCGAGCCGATTGCTGCTGATCGGCTGCGGCGAGAAGAAGGAATATAAAGCTCATTCCGTCGCGGGATTGGCGGGGACGGCGACTCGGTATCTAAGGAAGCGGAGCGTTAAGAATTTTGCCCTGTTGCCTCGTAGTGACGCAAGCGCGATCGAGGTAACTCAGAACACGGTTCAGGGCTTTATTACGAGTCAATTTGAGCTTGATAAATACAAGACAAAGGACAAGAACAACAAGTCAGTGAACGGCTTGATCGTCTGCATCGACGGGGCGAAGTCGGGTGACCTTAAGGCCGGCATCGCACGCGGACAGGCGATCGGCGAGTCGATGAACCTGACTCGCGACCTCGCCAACGAGCCGCCAAACATTCTGCAGCCGACCGAGATGGCCAAACGTGCGCAGGCGATGGCCAAGAGCGTCGGCCTCAAGTGTGATATCTACGACGAAGAGTGGATGATCAAAGAGAAGATGGGCTCACTGATGAGCGTTTCGATCGGGTCGTCGCAACCGGCGAAACTGATCGTGCTCCGATATACTCCCGCCAAGAGCACCGCCAAAAAAGGTGAATTGCTCGCGCTTGTTGGGAAAGGCATCACCTTCGACACCGGCGGCATCTCGCTCAAACCCGGCGACGGCATGGACGCGATGAAATACGACATGTCCGGCGGCGCGACCGTGATCGGCACGATGCGCGCAGTTGCTCTGTTGAGGCCGTCGATCCCGGTGCTGGGCGTCATCGCGGCAGTCGAAAATATGCCGGACGGCGGCGCTTCGCGGCCCGCTGACGTCGTTTACGCGATGAACGGAAAGTCGATCGAGATCCTTAATACCGATGCCGAAGGCCGTCTCATCCTTGCCGATGCAGTTGCATACGCCGAGAAACAGGGCGCGACCCGTATCGTCGATATGGCTACGTTGACGGGAGCCGTAATTATCGCGCTTGGTGCCCACAACACCGGCATCATGGGCAATGATCAGAAGTTTGTTGACGAGATCATTGCCTGCGGCAAGGATGCAGGCGAAGGCTACTGGCAGTTGCCGGTCGGCCCTGAATACAGCAAGGACATCAAATCGGACATCGCCGATATCAAGAACATCGGCCCAAAAGGCAAGGCCGGCACGATCATGGGGGCCGTCTTTATTCAGGAGTTTGTCGATAAGGCGAAATGGGCCCATCTCGACATCGCGGGCACGGCATGGGCTGACGGCGTTAAGCCGCATCAGGCAAAAGGGCCGACCGCAGTAGCAATTCGCACTTTACTAAAACTTGTCGAGCGCTCGCAGTAAAAGCGTATCGGCCGAAGGAGAAAAATGATGAAAACACTTATCCTCGCGACCATTAATGCTCGAAATCTTACTGCGCTGATCCTCACGGTCGGTGTCCTTTTCGTCCTTGGATTTGCCTGCGGCGGTGGCGGCACACCACCACCGAGTGAGTATGTCGGAGCGTGGACCGGCAATGATGGATCAACAATCACCATTCGTGCAGACGGTTCTGGCGATTACAAATCCGGTGGCACCGAAGTGACGAACGGCTCGGTCGTGATCGATGATGCAAAAAAGGAAATGACGATCAAACTCGTCGGCATCGGGCCGACACTCAAGATCGACAAGGCCCCGTCCGGCAACAAGATGACGCTGAGCGGCGTGGCCTATACCAAGCCGGGTAGCTCATCAGACACCAAGAGCGACGTAAAGCTTGAGATCCCAAGCAAAGACAAGCTGCAAACCCTTGTGAAGACGAGCTTTATGGATTTCAGCGATGCCGTGCAGGCTGAAGATTTCACAGATTTTAATAAGAAGGTCGCAAAGGTTTGGCAGGAACAGACCTCGCCGGAGGAGATGAAAGATGCGTTTAAGGTCTTTGTCGATAATAAGAAGGACTATAACTTCAAACGGGCGATCGCATCGCTCGATGCGACCTTTACGCCGGAGCCCACGATGGGGAAGGTCCTGGATCTCGATGCTCTCATCCTCAAAGGTTATTACCCGACGTCGCCGGCGCGGGCAAACTTTGAGATGAAATACGTCATGGACGACGGCACGTGGAAACTTGTCGGCATCAATATCAAGACGGAAATTAAATAGACTGATCCGTTTATGAAGATCCACGAATATCAAGGAAAGGCGTTACTCAAAGAATATGACGTGCCGGTGCCGCGTGGCATCGTCGCCCGCACGCCGGACGAGGCGGAGGCCGCGGCGAAAGAACTCGGAACTGAAGTTGTCGTCGTCAAGGCCCAGATCCACGCAGGCGGCCGCGGCAAGGGCGGCGGCGTCAAGCTTGCGAGATCGCCTGAAGAGGCAAAGCAGATCGCGTCAGAGATACTCGGAATGATGCTTGTCACGCACCAGACCGGCCCCGAGGGCCGCGAGGTCAAGACGCTGCTCATCGAGGAAGGGCTGCCGATCGATAAGGAGTTCTATCTCGGCATCACCCTCGACCGCGTGACGGGGCGTAATGTCTTTATGGTGTCGTCAGCAGGCGGCATGGACATCGAGAAGGTCGCCGAAGAAACGCCCGAACTGATCCTCAAAGAGACGATCGATCCGTCGGTGGGCTTGCGCAGCTTTCAGGCTCGTAAGCTCGCCTTCGGGCTCGGCATCCCGAATGATCTGATCAATCAGGCGGCGAAATTCATGCTCTCGCTCTACGACGCATACGAAAAGATGGACGCGTCGCTGGTCGAGATCAACCCGTTCCTGCTCACCAAAGACAACCGCCTGATCGCGCTTGATGCTAAGGTCAATTTTGACGACAACGCAATGTTTCGGCATAAGGAGTACGCCGACCTTCGCGACCTCAACGAGGAAGAACCGCTCGAGATCGAGGCGTCAAAATACGACCTAAATTACATCAAGCTCGACGGCAACATCGGCTGCATGGTCAACGGCGCGGGGCTCGCGATGGCGACGATGGACATCATCAAGCTCGCGGGCGGCGAACCGGCCAACTTTCTCGATGTCGGCGGCGGAGCTTCGCAGGAAAGGGTCGAGCAGGCATTCAAGATTCTGCTCGCCGACCAGAACGTCAAAGCCGTGCTGATCAACATCTTCGGTGGCATCGTCCGCTGCGACATGGTCGCCAACGGCGTCGTCGCCGCGGCAAAGAACCTCGGCGTGTCAATCCCCATCGTCGCCCGTCTCGAGGGCACCAACGTCGAAGAAGGCCGCCGCGTCCTGTCAGAATCAGATATCGGCATCATTCCCGCCACCACAATGAACGATGCCGCGACCAAGGTTGTTGGGGCGGCAGGTTAATCTGTTGCATTTTTAGGTACTTTCGGGCAGATTAGGGTCATGACTTTCCAACGGATCACCATCGATCCAAATCGCATGAACGGGCAGCCATGCATACGCAATCTTCGGCTGACCGTTCGCCGTGTCGTCGAGGCCGTAGGCACCTACCCCGACCGAAATGATCTTCAGCGAGAGTTTCCAGAACTCGAAGAAGAAGACATTCGCGAAGCTCTCGCATACGCGGCCGCAAATCTTGACGACCGCGTGATCGAACTTTCCCTGAGCAAATGAGTTTGTTGCTCGATCAAGGAATACCTCGTTCGACGGCAAGTATTCTTCGAGATGCGGGATTTGACGCAGTCCATGCAGGCGAGATCGGTCTGGCGGAAGCTGAGGATCGTGAAATCCTTCAGGCGGCAGCCATCGAGACTCGCATCGTTGTAACCCTCGACGCCGACTTTCACACCCTGCTTGCAATATCGCGAGCCAAAGGGCCATCGGTCATTAGGATTCGTATTGAAGGATTGCGGGCCGACGATGTAAGCCTACTGATCCAATCTGTTTTGAGCGAATGTAAAGATGATCTCAAACCCGGAGCTATGGTCTCTGTAAGTAAGACTCAGGTTCGTGTTCGTCGCCTTCCGGTCGTCTAGCTACCACGCCATCCTCTCCTCAAGCGATGTGATATGAGCGGTGTGGTGTTTGGAATGCCAGGCATAGAGTGCGAGGGTGGCGGCGAGCGTCCATTCGCCGGTCTCGGGGTGGATGAATTTCTTCTCAAAATCGGTGTCCGACATAGAATCCAGCAGTGCAGACCATCGCATGTGTATCGAGTTGATCAGCCGTAGCGATACATCGACGGGCAGTTTGCTGTCACCGAGTTCGGCCCAGCGGTCTTCGTAGTATGGCTTGATCGTCGGCACATCATCCTCGGTCAGGGCGAGCTTGAAGCGGATCAGCGAGTTCATATGGCTGTCGGCGAGGTGATGGACCGTCTGCCGAATGGTCCAGCCGCCATCGCGATACGGCGTGTCAAGTTGTTCGTCCGCTAGGCCGGCAATGGCCGCGGCGATATTGGCCGGAAGTTCCGCAATAGTACGGAGGTTTTCACCGCGGTCGGTGAAGTTTGAAAGATCAAATTCGCCGATAGGATATCTTGGGTCGTTCATATCACATTGCAGAAGCCCGCGCGTAAGCAAGGGCGATATACTCTACGTTGAATGTTTCGCCCTTGCTTACGCGCGGGCTTGTGCATTGTCAGGCCTCGTAGAAATTCTCAAAGCGGGTGAACTCTTTCAGGAACGCGAGGCGCACGTCGCCGGTGGGGCCGTTACGCTGTTTGGCGATGATGAGATCGGCCATGCCCTGGTTTTCGTCACTCGGCTTGTAGTAGTCCTCGCGATAAATAAAGGCGACGACGTCAGCATCCTGCTCGATCGAACCGGATTCGCGCAGATCAGACATCAGGGGCTTTGGGGGACTGCGGGCCTCGGGGGCACGCGATAGCTGCGAAAGTGCGAGGACGGGCACGTTCATGTCTTTTGCCAGGGCCTTGAGCTCGCGTGAGATCTGCGAGACCTCTTGCTGGCGGTTCTCTGAGCGGCGTGAGCCGGTGCCCATTAACTGCAGATAGTCGATGACGATCAGGTCAAGCGTCTTTTCCTGCGCCGCCAACCGACGCGCCTTCGCCCTGATCTCAAGCGCCGAGATAGCAGGCGAATCGTCAATAAAAATGCGCGCTTCTGACAATGTGGCGACGGCCGCATCCAGCCGCTCATCCTCATTGCCAAACAGGTGGCCCGTTCGGAATCGAGCCGCATTTATATGCGATTCGCTGGCGATCATACGCGTGACCAGTTGTTCCTTCGACATTTCAAGCGAGAATATCGCGACGACGGCATTCGATCTGAGCGCGGCATTCTGAGCGATGGTCAGGCATAGCGCCGTTTTGCCCATTGCCGGACGGCCGGCGACGATGATCAGATCGGTCCGCTGCAGGCCGGCTGTCAGTTCGTCGAACCGCGTAAAACCCGTAGCGAGCCCCGTCAGCCCGTGCGCATGGCCGAGTTCTCGACGTTCCTGAATGCGGGCGAGAACGCCGCGTGCGATAGGTTCGATACGGTCAAATGAGGCACGAGTTTTCGCTTCGGCAAGGTCAAATATTTGCTGTTCGGCGCGGTCGAGGACCACATCGGCGTCCTGCTCTTCGGCCAGAGCTTCGCTCGTGATCGCGTTGCAGGCACGTATTAACTGACGGACTACGGATTTGTCGTGAACGACTTTTATATAGTCCTCAACATTAGAAAAATGCGGCAGCCCAAACGTCAGGTTCGTGATCGCCGGAACGCCGCCGAAGGCCTCGAGCGAGCCTTCCTTTTTCATTTCTTCACCGACCAGGACCGGATCGATCGGCGAATCCTTTGTAAACAGCGCGCTCATGGCGGCGAACACTCGGCGATTGAACGGCGAATAGAAATCCTCGGGCTTGAGGTGGTCGATGGCCTCTGCCATTACGATATTGTCGAGCAGAACGGCACCGAGGATCACGCGCTCCGACTCTTCACTCGAAGGCAGTGGCTTTTCGAGATACTGTTCACGCCGATTGTCCGGAAAAACGCTAGCCATTTTGGATGTGGTGAAAGTAATTTTAGACACAAAAAAGGGCCTTGTCTAAAGGCCCTGAACGAAAGGCGATAAGCCTAACTAAACTCGGAGTTTACCGGCAGCCTCAATCATGCCCATTTTACGAGAGGCCGCTTTTTCGAGCTTACGCAGTCGCGCAGGAACATATTTATCAGGTTCTGGTACGGGATCCCAGATTCGGCTGCCAGCCGCTTAAAGTAATCAATAGTTTCCTCTTCAATGCGGATCGTGATCTGCTTTTTTAGCAGCTTCGCATAAGGGTTCCTTTTAGAATGTGAAAAATCGTAATCCTTTCTCATGATTGACTTGCGTAAAAGTTGCTCTCAGTTCTGGTTGCCTTACGGGCGGAGATGATCCTGATCTCTGAACCGGACCGATATGCATGACAAACGATCAGCAGCCTAAGGCTAAAGCTCATCCCCAATAATATGAAGCGTTCCTCGTCATCCGAGTGGTCTGGATCGTCGATGAGCCGGGCATTCTCGTCGTAGAAAACCGTCTTCGCTTCGTCGAATGAGACGCCATGCTTTTTCAAATTTGAGGCCGCTTTTCGCGGGTCCAAAGTGAAGACGATCCGCTCCATAATTATAATATAGTTATAAAATAATGGGAACCAAATTCAAAAGGCCCCCGGCAATGTTGCTCAGGGGCCCTGCAATCAACTATATCCAAATGAAAGACTAGGCGTCCGCGGCCTCATCAACCGTGTCGTCAGGGCGTGCGGCATCGTCCGTTTCGGCCTGCTCGACCGCAACAGCCTGAGCAGTTGTCTCAACAATCGATTCCTCGGCCTTCTTCTTGGCTTTCTTCTCTTCCTTTTTAGGTTTCTCGGGCATCTCGCCGCCTTCGGCGGTGACGATCACGGCCACGGCGAGCGTCACCTCGCGGTGAAGCTTGACGTTGATCGTGTATTCGCCGGTCTCCTTGATCGGATCACGCAGGCTAACGCGCCTGCGGTCGATCTCGTAGCCCTTTTTGACAAGAGCTTCGGTGATGTCCATTGAGGTTACCGAGCCAAAGAGCGTCCCGTGCTCACCGGCCTTTCGCGCAAATTCCAGCGTAAGCCCTTCCATTTGCTCAAGCTGGGCTTCGGCGGTCGCCTTTTCGATGGCGGCCTTTTTGAGAAGAGCCGTGCGTTCCTGCTCGATCTGCTTTACGTTACCTTTGGTCGCGAGCGTGGCAAGGCCCTGCGGCAGCAGGTAATTGCGGGCGTAACCCGCCCTGACCTTCACTATCTCGCCACGTCCGCCGACGTGTTCGAGGTCCTCGCGCAATAAAATCGTTGTGTTTGCCATGATAATAAGTTCAGGGTTCGGAGTTCCGAGTTCAGGGTTCGCGAGTGACAACTCGGAACTCTGAACGCTGAACTCAGAACATCGTTTCTAGTCTGCCACGAACGGCAGCATTGCCATTGAGCGCGCGCGCTTGATCGCTTTAGCGAGGCGGCGCTGGTCCTTTGCCGAGATCATCGAGATACGGCGCGGCATGATCTTGCCACGCTCCGGGACAAATGTCCTGAGCAGGTCAACATCCTTCCAATCCAAATAATCGGGGACGACCTGACGCGGGCGGCGACGCTGATAACGGCGCGGCCTGTCGCCAATGACCTCTTCGTCGAGGCTCATGTCGCGATCATTCAATGCTTCTAGTTCTTTTTCTGCCATAACAATTAAGTTCAAAGTTTCAAGTTTCAAGTTCCAAGCTGAGTTCAGTTCCAACCTGGAACTTTGAACCGAAAACTTGAAACTCTCGTTTTATGCCTCGGCCTGAGTCTCCTCAGCCGCTTCCTCGGTCGGACGGAACGACGCACGTTTTGCCGCGCGGGCCTCGCGTTTTGCGCGGACCTTCTCGGCCTTTTTGCGGTCCTCATCGACACGAACGGTGATGTAGCGCATGATCATGTCATTGACGCGCATGCGGCGTTCGAGTTCGGCGATCTCCTGCCCCGAACCGTTGACCACAAAGAGCACATAGTGGCCCTCGGTCTTTTTCTGGATCGGATAGGCGAGCGGCTTCATGCCGATATCGTCCATGCGGACGACCTCGCCGCCTTCTTTGGCGATCACCTTGCCGACTGCGTCGTTTAGCTTTTCGATCTTGTCGGCGGCCGTGTCCGGATCGACGACGTACATTACTTCGTAAGTTCTCATCTTTTTTTGCCTCAGATCTCAAATTTGAAATTTGAGATTTGAAATTTCTTATATCTCAGTTGTATCTCGCCATTCCGGCGTCAATTCCCTCGCGTATCACCGTCTCGACGGCGTCCGCGCCCTGTTCCAATACCTTTTCAACTGCTTCGAGGTCACCCTTGGCGAAATTCTCGAGCACGAACCGCTTTGCATCCGTCAACGGGTGTTCCGGCTGAATTCCGATCCGCAAGCGGCTGAAATCCTGCGTGTCCAGGCAATCGATCATAGATCTCAACCCGTTGTGCCCGCCGTGCGTGCCTTTGGGCCGAATTCGGATCGTGCCCAGCGGCAAAGCGAGGTCGTCCGAGATCACGATCAGCCGCTCGACCGACCTTTCGTCCTTCGCGAGCAGGCATTTGACAGCCTCACCGCTTAGGTTCATATAGGTCTGCGGCTTTGCCAGTTCGACGGTTTGGTTGTCAATAATGCCGCGCCCTATCAACGACCGGCATTCGTTCCGCTTGACCGTCGTCTGCATTCGATTCGCGAGCACGTCCACGAGCATAAAGCCCAGATTGTGCCGCGTCTTTGCATATTCCGGGCCCGGATTTCCCAGGCCTACGATCAGCCAATTCATACAGTTGCCGGTAGTC
>JAGOWF010000009.1:0-7801 GCA_018060305.1 Pyrinomonadaceae bacterium | reverse complement strand
CGTCGTCTGCATTCGATTCGCGAGCACGTCCACGAGCATAAAGCCCAGATTGTGCCGCGTCTTTGCATATTCCGGGCCCGGATTTCCCAGGCCTACGATCAGCCAATTCATACAGTTGCCGGTAGTCGGAACTGCTCTATTCCCCGCCGCCTTCTTCGGCCGGTGCCTCTGCGGGGGCTTCACCCTCGACCTCAGGCTCGGCTCCTTCTTCAACCTGCGGCTCAAGCTCGACTTCCTTGACGATCACGACCGAGGCGACGACGCTCTCGGGGCTCTCAACGATCTCGATCCCCTCGCCAACGACAAGGTCAGAGACGTGGAGCGAATCGCCTGCCTCAAGCGCAGTTACGTCAATGTCGATCGAGTCGGGCGTCTTCGCCGGTTCGCACAGAACTTTGATCTCGCGCAGAGCCTGTGCAAGCATGGCCCCGGGCTCGAGAAGTCCGGCAGCGTGACCCGTCAGGTGGATCGGCACGGTCATCTCGATCTTTTCGCCCTTGGCAAACCGACGCAGGTCAGCATGTATGAGGCGGCCCATGATTGGATCGATCTGGCGGTCCTGAAAGATAACATCGTGGGCCTCGCCGTCAACATTCAGCGAAAACACCGAGTTGACGCCGGCCTGGCTACGCAGAATAGCGGCCAGGTCCGCGAGTTCTGCGGTTGCGGCCATGCTTTCGGAGCCGCCGCCGTAAACAACGACCGGCACCTTGCCGATCGCACGCATCCGGCGCGCCTCATTTTTCCCGCGTGTTTCACGCTTTTCAGCCTTTATTACAAATTTCTCAGCCATAACTTTTTTAAGTCTGGAGTCTTAAGTCTTGAGTCTTAGGTCGCCCTATGTCTCAGGGGCACATCCTGCTCAAGACTTCAGACTTAAGACTCCAGACTGACTTCCGTTTCAAATAAACAGCGACGATACGCTGGTCTCGTCGTGAATCGATCTGATCGCCGATGCCAACAGGCCGGCAACGCTCAAAACCTCGATCTTACCGCCCTCGAGGAGCGGCTTTCCGTTATCACTTATCGGGATCGTGTTCGTGACGATGATCTTTTTCAGATACGAGCCCGTGATATTCTCAACCGCCTTGCCAGAAAGCACGCCGTGCGTAAAGCATGCGTAAACCTCGTTCGCGCCGGCCTTGTGCAGCGCCTCGGCAACCTTGCAGATGGTGCCGCCCGTGTCGCACATATCGTCGATTATCAAACAATTCTTGCCCTTGACGTCGCCGACGATATTCATCACGTCGGCCTCGTTGGCACGCTCGCGGCGTTTATCACACAATGCGAGTCCCGCATTCAATCGCTTTGCGTATGCCCTTGCTCGCTCGGCCCCGCCGGTGTCGGGCGCGACCACGATCAGGTTGTCGATCGGGTTGCGGTTGAAATAATCAACAACCACCGGAGCCGCAAACAGGTGATCCACCGGAATATCAAAAAACCCTTGTATCTGCGAGGCGTGCAGGTCGATCGTCAACACGCGATGAGCACCGGCTTTAGTTATCAAATTCGAGACCAGTTTTGCCGAGATCGGCACACGCGGACGATCCTTTTTGTCCGATCGCGCATAGCCAAAATACGGGATCACCGCTGTCACACGTTCAGCCGACGCCCTGATAAACGCGTCGATCATTATGAGCAGTTCCAACAGGTGGCTGTCAGTCGGCGGGCATGTCGGCTGGACGATAAACACGTCATAGCCGCGGACATTCTCGCCGATCTGAAAATTGAATTCCCCGTCAGAAAACCGCGCCGTGCTGGCCTCGCCAAGCTTTATACCAAGGCCGGCACATATCTCCTTAGCAAGCGCCGGATGCGCATTGCCTGAGAAGACCTTTATTTTTCCAGTAACACTCATCGTGTCAGTAGCCCGCACGTTAGTAAGGGCTCAAGTCAGGGCACATTCAACTGTAATGGAACACGCACCGCATAATACCCGCGTGTCGATGTCCGACGTTGAGCCCTTACTTACGTGCGGGCTACGGACACGATACGCTCATAACAAAAAACGGACGACCTATTTCCACAGATCGTCCGTTTAACTCTTTTCAACTGGCTGGGGCGGAAGGATTCGAACCTACGAATGGCGGCTCCAAAGGCCGCTGCCTTACCACTTGGCGACGCCCCAATGCAAAAGTCGAAGAAACTAACGGAAACAACCTGACGCTATATTCCAAGCGCCCCGCGATACTCACGTCGCGAGATGGTTGATACGGCAAACTTACGCCAGATCGACTCGTGGTCGAGGGCTTTTTCAGCAGCTTGCCGTGTCTCTTGTTTGTCAAATACCGCAAAAATGCTCGCCCCGCTGCCGCTCAATGCGGCGTTCACGGCTCCAAGGTCGAGCAGAGTCTGTTTGACCCTTTCGATCTCAGGATAAGCGGCGAAAACGCTTCGCTCAAAATCGTTTGTCAACTCCGACCGCAGCGGATCGATGAGATCCGCCCCGTTTCGGGAAACAGAAAGAATACGTTCTGAGGCATCCGAAGTCAAGGCTGGAGCGTTAAGCCGCGCAAATGCCTTCCGCGTCGAGACCCGCACACGCGGCGTTACGATCAGCATGTTCGCGGCCCTAATGTCATCCAACATTTCGAGCCGCTCGCCTCGCCCGGCCCCGCGAGCCGTGCCGCCGATAAGAAAAAACGGAGCGTCCGAGCCCACCTCGGCCGCGATCGAAATAAGGCGTTCGTCGCTGATATCGAGCCGCCAAAGCCGCCGTAGGCCGATCAACGCAACCGCCGCATTTGACGAGCCACCGCCGAGGCCGCCGGAGGATGGTATGTATTTTTTGAGGTGGATCGCCGCCCCAAATGAACCGCCAACCTCTTTATTCAGAGCATTTGCAGCCTTGATCACAAGATTTCGGCCATCGAGCGGCATCCACGGCTGATTGCTCGTGAGGCTGAGATGTTCCGCCGGAGAGAAGGTCAGCCGGTCATACATAGAAACCGTCTGAAAGATAGTAAAAAGCTCATGAAAGCCGTCATCACGCTTGCCCAAAATGCGCAGCGTCCAGTTGATCTTTGCGAATGACGGCAGCGAGAATACCACGCATTAAGAATAACGCATTGCAGAAAAGGGTGCGTAAGCAAGGGCGGTCCACTCAGCGTAGAATGGACCGCCCCAGATCAGTTACGGTTAGTGTATCGCCCTTGCTTACGCGCGGGCTTGTGCAACTATTTTCGGACCAGAAAGACCTGCGTGAAGTAATACGAACCGTCCTCAGCGACCGCGACGCCGATCGCGGATTCCTTCCACGTCGGATCGAGCATGTTCCGCCGATGCGAGGGCGAATCCAGCCACAGTTGAACCGTGCGCGAGACAGGATCTGAATAGCCGCGATTGAACGCAATATTCTCGCCGATCGCTCGCCAGCGGCCGAGTTTTGCATCATCGGCGCGGTCGCTGACTACTTTGTTATCGAGGCCCCTATGGCTGAAGAAGTTAAGCTCGGCCATGTTATGAGAATGCACGCTCGCCACGCGGGCGAGGTCTTCGCTCCAGTTTAATGGAGCCGCGCCGTTCTCAGCACGTTTCTTGTTGATGAGGTCAAACGCCGCGCGGCTGAGCGCGTTTGCATTGACAACGACAGACGATTTGACGCCCGATGCCTTCTCGACCACGCGCGGCCGGTCGGCGCGAGGTTCGTCACCGTCCTCGTCGTCAAAAATGTAACGAGCGAGTTCGGACTCGAGATTATAGAGACGGGTAGTCGTGTTCGGGCCGGAATTCTTTGCGGTCTCGCCTTGTGCAAACGACGTTGCGGCCAGTATCGAGATCAATCCCGCGAGCAGGATGAGTTTGCGATTCATATACCTCACTTCGGCAGCCAGACCAGGCCGTAAACGGGCCTTTCGGCTTTGCGCGTGCTTACAAGCACTTGCCTTTTCGGTTAAGGTCGGCAAAACGGAGCAGGTTTTACCAGTTTAAACAAAGTTCCAATATTCACCCGATTCCTGAAAAACGTCCGGTTGCGATAAAATTCTCGTATGCAGCAACCGATGGTCAGTTTGGGGCGAAAACGCGGCGACGAAACGCCGCCCGAACCGCATGTCGATCCCGTGTGCAAAATGCTCGTCTCGCCGGAGGCGGCCGCCGCAAGTTACGAATACAACGGCACAACATACTATTTCTGCATGCCCGGCTGCCGCGACAAGTTTGCCGCCGACCCTGAACATTATTTAGACGGGGAGAAAGGGAGACAGGGAGACAGAGAGAAGGACAACTCGGAACCCGGAACTCTGAACTCCGAAGTTGAATACACCTGCCCGATGCACCCTGAGATAGTCCAGATCGGCCCCGGTTCGTGTCCGATTTGCGGCATGGCATTGGAGCCGAAAGAGATATCGCTCGATGACACGCCAGATCCCGAATATGCCGACATGAAGCGTCGATTCTGGATCTCGGCGATCCTGACGCTACCGGTATTCGTCCTGGCGATGGGCGAGATGTTCGTTGACCTCAACTCGCTCGTTCCGGCGTGGCCGCATGGACGAGCATCGTATGTATCGCTGTGGATCCAATTCGTGTTTGCCACGCCTGTTGTGCTGTGGGGCGGATGGCCGTTTTTTGTGCGTGCGGTCGCCTCCGTCCGTAACCTCAGCCCGAATATGTTCACGCTGATCGCGATGGGAACGGGCGCGGCTTACTTGTTGAGCATAGCGGCGTTGTTCGTTCCGCAATGGTTCCCCGCCGCGATGCATGACGCCCATTCAGCCATTGTCCCGGGTTATTTCGAGGCCGCTGCCGTTATCACGACGCTGGTTTTGCTCGGACAGGTACTCGAACTGCGGGCGAGATCACAAACGTCGTCCGCGATCAAGGAACTACTCCGGCTTGCGCCCGAAACGGCCACAGTCATTCACGACGACGGCAGCGAAGAGGTCATCGACCTGCGACACGTTCACGTCAGCCAGACACTGAGAGTCAAAGCCAATGAAAAAGTGCCGACTGACGGCGAGATCATTGACGGCGACACATCGATCGACGAATCGATGGTCACGGGCGAATCGATGCCGGTCGAAAAGCACGCCGGGGCCAAAGTGATCGGCGGCACGATCAACGGCAGTCGCAGTTTTACGATGCGTGCGGACAAAGTCGGCAGCGAAACGCTCCTTGCACAGATCGTCAAAATGGTCGGTGAGGCCCAACGCAGTCGAGCTCCGATCCAGCGAATGGCCGATGTCGTTTCAGCTTATTTTGTTCCCGCAGTGATCGTGGTTGCGGTGATCGCTTTCGTAGCTTGGTTGCTGCTCGGCAGCTTTGCCTCAGCCGTCGTCGCTGCCGTCTCGGTTCTCATCATCGCCTGCCCCTGTGCCCTCGGCCTTGCAACGCCGATGTCGATCATGGTCGGAACTGGCCACGGCGCAAAGAACGGCGTCCTGATAAAGAAAGCCGAAGCATTAGAAACGCTTGAGAAAGTTAACGCGATCGTCGTCGATAAAACGGGAACCCTTACCGAGGGCAGGCCCACTGTGACAGGGGTCAGCAGCCCTGACGTGAGTAAGGGCTCGGCGCAGCAACTAGCTCCGGACGAAATAATCCGTCTCGCGGCTTCGCTCGAACGTCATAGCGAGCATCCGCTCGCTGCGGCAATAACAGATGAAGCAGCGAAGCGAGGGATCGACTTACTAGACGTTCAGAATTTTGAATCCACAACCGGACGCGGCATCAGCGGAAAGATCGATAACGAAGAGATCTTTATTGGTCGATTTGGCACGGTGCCGGGTCTCACCCTGACCGTCAACGGCGATCCAGCAGGCACGATCACGGTCGCGGACGCCATCAAACCGTCCGCCAAGGCCGCCATCGATGCCCTTCACCGCCAGGGCATCGAGGTAATCATGATGACCGGCGACAACCAGACGACTGCCGACGCGGTAGCCGCCGAACTCGGTATCGATCAGGTCTTCGCTGAGGTGATGCCGGAGGAAAAGGCTGCAAAGGTCACGAAATTGCAGTCGCAAGGCAAACGCGTCGCAATGGCCGGTGACGGCGTAAACGACGCTCCGGCGTTGGCTCAGGCAGATGTCGGGATCGCGTTCGCGAGCGGCACGGATGTCGCCATCGAATCCGCCGACATCACGCTGCTCAAACCCGACCTCAACGGCATCCTAAGAGCACGCAACCTGAGCCGAGCGACGATGAAGAACATTCGCCAGAACCTGTTTTTCGCATTCATTTACAACATCGTCGGCGTCCCCATCGCCGCCGGCGTCCTCTTCCCTGTCCTCGGCCTCCTGCTCTCGCCCATGATCGCCAGCGCCGCGATGACGTTCAGTTCGGTCTCGGTGATCCTGAACGCGCTGCGCCTGAGAAACTCTAATCTCTAACCACATAGGCACATAGGACACATAA
Source organism: Pyrinomonadaceae bacterium (assembly GCA_018060305.1). Classification (GTDB taxonomy): domain Bacteria; phylum Acidobacteriota; class Blastocatellia; order Pyrinomonadales; family Pyrinomonadaceae; genus OLB17. Next base: position 1,444 of record JAGOWF010000009.1, on the reverse strand, counting down.
ATGGATCTTGGCTTCTCTGTGTCCTATGTGCCTATGTGGTAAATTTTTCTCATGGGTAACGTCGCACTGGCAATTCACGGCGGGGCGGGGACGATCCTTCGTTCTCAGATGACGCCTGACCTCGAACGCGAATATCGCGGCGGGCTCGAAGCGGCGCTAAAGGCTGGCTGGTCGATCCTCGAATCCGGTGGCACGTCGCTTGACGCGGTCGAGGCCGCGGTCATCTCGCTCGAGGATTTCCCGCTCTTCAACGCCGGTCGCGGCTCGGTCTTTACCCACGAAGGCAAGCAGGAAATGGACGCCGCGATCATGGACGGCCATAAGCTCGATGCCGGTGCCGTTGCCTTTGTCAAAAATATCCGCAATCCGATCTCGCTCGCCCGCCTCGTAATGGAACGTACCGAGCACGTCCTGCTCGCCGGCGAAGGCGCGAACCAATTCGCCGAGCAGCTAGGCGTCAAGACTGAACCCGACGAATACTTCTTCACCGAACACCGCTGGCTGCGATTACAAGACGCACTAGCAACAGGCCGCATTCAACTCGACCACGCGGTCGATGTCCCAAGTCCCAAGTCCCAAGCCTCAAGTGAGAGCAAGCGCTACAAAGGACTTGGATCTTTGGACTCGGGGCTTGGGACTAAGCCACATGGAACTGTCGGCGCCGTCGCTTGCGACGCCAGTGGCCACCTCGCCGCCGCGACATCGACCGGCGGCATGACCAACAAAAAATACGGCCGCATCGGTGACACGCCGTTGATCGGGGCAGGCAATTACGCCGACGACGTTTGCGCAGTTTCGTGCACAGGCAACGGCGAATTCTTTATGCTCGGCGTCACCGCCTACGACGTCGCCGCACGCATGAAATACAAAAACCTCTCGCTCGAAGATGCAGCCCGCGAAACCATCGACCGCCTAACCGTGATCAACGGCGAAGGCGGCCTGATCGCCGTCGATACTCATGGTAATATCACCATGCCGTTCAACTCGAAAGGTATGTATCGGGCCAAAATTACGACTAATGGCCGATCTGAGGTCGGGATCTACGGAGAATAGCAGGCCTCAGTTCAACTGTCATCAGATTCTCCAACAAGATCAAGGACTCGTTGTTTCAAATGTTGTCCGATCCAGAATCCGGCAATTGTTTCGAGATCACTCAGCATCGGAGCAACATTGTCAATAAGTCCAAGCGGGCGGAATAAAAACTTCTGTGAACAACGATCGCAAGAGATCGATCTGTCCGATCAGAATCAAGTTCGAGACCGGCGACGTATCCGAAACAACGATCATGGTTTGAGACCGAGCGTTTCGAGGTCACGATCCAGATCGCTGTCATCGTAATGGATGGGGATACCACGGGAAGCGAGTTCGACCTGCAACTCGACCTGATGAATTCCAGCAAGCCTGCTCGCCTGGCCGAGTGTCAGCTTATCTTCCTGAAATAGGA
>JAGOWF010000156.1:4066-6643 GCA_018060305.1 Pyrinomonadaceae bacterium | reverse complement strand
GGCGGAATTCATCACATCGCTGTTGAGGTGGACGATATTGAGGCTGCATTGGCGCAACTAAAGGCCCGAGGCATGCGTTTAATTGATGAGGCTCCGCGCGTCGGGGCTGAGGGTTGCCTGATCGCATTTGTTCATCCGTCGTCAACTGACGGCGTATTGCTTGAGCTTGTGCAGACATCAGGCGGCTAAAACGAATTAGTGATATGGGCGACCTTTTGTTATTATGCCCGTTTGGCGCTAATGCTGAGATACAAGTAAGAGAGGACCGGAGAATTGAACAACCTAACTAAAGCATTGATCTTGATCGGCGTGATATTGCTGATCGGCGTGGGCCTCGTGGCCTGGAAAAAGAAAGTCGGCGGACACGCGAACGAGTCATACAACTCGATCTCGAAGGCAGAGGTCGAGTCACTCTTGGCCGATGTCGCCAAGAATAATCCGATGCTCATCAAGCGTTGGAACGAGGACCCTGACACGGTCAAGAAGCAGATGGAGGGGCTCAAGCAGATGCTCGCCTTTGCCAGCCAGGCACAGCGCGAGGGCATGGCCGACTCGCCTGCTAACCGACAGGAACTTCGGAATGTCAAGGCCGAGGTCATTGCGGTCAATTACGATCGCGAGATCAACAAGGACAAGGGGCCGATGCCTCCCTTCGGTTTCATCACCGAAGACCAGATCAACGCATATTGGGGAGCACCCGCGCCGGCGAGCCAGCAGGGCTTCCTCGACAGCGTGATGAGCAAGCTCGGCCTTGGCGGCGAAACGGATGGCCGCAGCCACGAGGAAGAGTTTAATGACTTTCTCAGTTCCAAGATCGAGATCATGAAAGCGGGCAGCCCTGAGATGAAGGACCGCGAGATCAGTGACGAAGAAAAAGCGCAGGCCAAAGAGATGTTTGCCAAGATGCGGATCTACAGCGATGAATTTGAGCAAAAGGCCGCAGCGGGCACACTGCCAAAGGAGTTTGTTGACAAGACGTATCTCCAGGTAAAACTCCAGCAGGCGCAGTTCCTTGCACGGATGTATGGCGAGGCTTCGGCCGAGCGGACAAAGGTCACCGACGCTGAGGTCGATGAGTATATCGCAGGGCATCCTGAGCTCGACCCGGCCGCAAAGCAGGCGAAAGCGCAGGGCATTCTTGATCGGGCAAAGGCCGGTGAGGATTTTGCCGCACTTGCCAATGAGTTCTCTGAGGATCCGGGCAACAAAGGCGTCGATGGCACACCGCAGGGCGGCCTCTATAAGGATGTGAGCAAGGGCCGCATGGTGCCGGAGTTTGAGGCCGCGGCACTCGCCCTCGAGGCCGGCCAGGTTGCACCCGAGCTCGTTTCGACGAACTACGGCTTTCACATCATCAAGCTCGAACGCAAGCTCGAACCGCAGGAAAAGGACGGTAAGACGACCGAGACCTACGATGTTCGTCACATCCTGATCTCGACCGGCGTCAAGGACCCTGACAAACCAAATTCGCGCGAAATGCCGCTGAGGGATTACGTCAAGGCCAAGCTCGAAGAGGAAAAGGATACGAAACTGCTCGAGGAGATCGTGGCGGCCAACAACGTGCAGATCCCTGAAGATTTCGCTATTCCGCAGGTCACGGACGCACAGCTCGAGGAATTCAAACAGAAGCAGCAGACGCAGATGCCCGGAGCGCCTCCCGGCCCCGGCGGCCCCGGTGCCCCGAAGGTAGAGCCCAAGCCACCCGCGCCAGCAAAGCCGGAAGCGAAGAAGAAGTGACGGTTCAACAGTGGCGGGCTTGAAACACTTGTCACTTGTCACCTATCACTGTTTACTATGTTCATAGGTGACTATCGCGTCGAGATTATTCCCGACTGCGAGTTCAAGCTAGACGGAGGGGCGATGTTCGGAGTCGTCCCTCGCGTTCTTTGGGAACGAGTTTGCCCGCCCGACGAGCAGAACCGCATCACGCTGACATGCAACTGCCTGTTTATCGACACCGGCTCTGAGAAGATACTTATCGACACCGGCATGGGCGACAAATGGACGCCAAAAGAAATGTCGATGTATGGCATCGAGCGACGGAAGCCGCTCGGCGAGACGCTCTTTGACATCACCGGCTGCAAGACGGACGAGATCGATATCGTGATCAGTACGCATCTCCACTTTGACCACGCCGGCGGGAATACGATCGTCGGACCGCAGGCTGCTAGCCTGCGTTTAGATGTCGAGCGCGAAACGGAGGAAAACACGCAGGCTGGCAGCCTGCGTTCCGACATTGCGCAATTCCCAACGGCGAGCTATCTCGTCTCAAAAGGCGAATTCGCCGCCGCCGAATCGCCGCACGAACGCGACCGTGCAAGCTATCTGCCTGAGAATTGGCAGCCGCTGATAGATTCGAAACAACTCGACCTGATGCCCGACCGATACGAACCGGTCAAAGGCCTCGTCGTTGAACAGGTTCGCGGCCACAGCGAGACGATGCAGACCATCAAGCTGACGCGCGGCGGTGAGACGCTATTTGGTTTCTTCGACATGGTCCCGACGCGGCATCATGTGCCTCTCCCATGGATAATGAGCTACGACCTGTATCCGACCGAGACGCTGGAGTTCAAAAAA
>JAGOWF010000156.1:2686-3966 GCA_018060305.1 Pyrinomonadaceae bacterium | reverse complement strand
ATGGAAAAGGTAAACATCGGAATAATCGGCGGCTCGGGGTTGTATCAGATGCCAGAGCTTGAGAATGTGCGGGAGCAAACGGTGGAGACGCCGTTTGGCGAGCCGTCGGATGCGTTTATCGTGGGCGAACTGGACGGCGTTACGGTGGCGTTTTTGCCGAGGCACGGACGCGGGCATCGATTGACGCCGAGCGAACTGCCGTTCAGGGCGAACATCTACGCGATGAAGCTGTTGGGCGTCGAGTATATCCTGTCGGTGTCGGCGGTCGGGAGTTTGCAGGAGCAATATGCGCCGACGGATTTTGTGATACCGGACCAGTTCTTTGACCGCACGCGGGCGAGGGCGCACGAATCGACGTTCTTTGGCGAAGGCATCGTCGGGCACGTGACGTTCGCGCATCCGGTGTGCAATGAGCTTGGCGACATTCTCGAGGCTTCGTGCAACACAGTCGGCGTCAAGACACACCGCGGCGGCACTTACCTTTGTATGGAGGGGCCCGCGTTCTCGACGGTGGCCGAATCGAACGTCTATCGACAGTGGGGCATGGACATCATCGGGATGACCAACCTGCAGGAGGCCAAGCTAGCCCGCGAGGCCGAGATCGCGTACGCGACGCTCGCGCTCGTGACCGATTACGACTGCTGGCACGACGCTCACGACGCCGTCACCATCGACATGGTCGTCGAATACCTCAACAAGAACGTTCGCAACGCCCAGCTCGTCCTAAAAGACGCCGTAACGCGCCTCGCGGCCAAAGAGACACCGAATCAATACGCCGACGCCATCAAAAACGCCATCTTCACCGCTCCCGACCATTGGCCCGAGGCGACGGCGAAGAAGCTGGAAGCGATAATCGGCAAGTATCGGCCAAAGTAAACGCCTTACGCATTTGAATCATCTGACCTGTCTATGAAGCGTGTTGTTCTTTTATTCGTCGCATTCGTCCTATTTGTCGTATCCGTGTCGGCACAGCGCAATATCGCGCCGGCGCTCGATGTCGTGATGGAGCGCGATGCTAAGCATAACCTCGATGTGGCGAAGCAGTACTATTCGCCGCTCAAGCGGGCGTACAAGTCGGTGATCGACCGGTTTGAGGAGACTTACGCGGCGTATCCCGAGTTCTCCGCGATGGACGAATTCCTCTATCTCGCCGGTATGAGCAGTTATTACCTCGCCGAGGGCAAGGGCAAGCAAAAGGTGAATCTCAAGATCGAGCGTGAACGCGAGAAATACGCTCCTGAAAAGCTCCGCGCCGACGCCGTGGCGTATCTTTCGACGGT
>JAGOWF010000156.1:1247-2586 GCA_018060305.1 Pyrinomonadaceae bacterium | reverse complement strand
GATCCGACCGACAGACCGTGGTTGTGGCGTCAGGCTTACCTAAAAGACCCGAACGGCAACAAAATATGCCTCTTTCACGCCGGCGAAAACCGCAAAAACCCGCCGTGGCGGCTGTGACCGTGCGGATGAAGCCTATAATTCCCCGACTGAAGCCATTATTTCCCTGATTGAAGCCTGTTATTCCCCGACTGAAGCCTGTAATTCCCCGACTGAAGCCTATAATTCCCTGATTGACGCCCGTAATTTCTCTGCGGAAGCCCGTAATTTCTCTGTGCAAGCTCGTAATTTCTCTGTGCAAGCCCGTACTTTCTCTGTGCAAGCCCGTACTTTCTCTGTGCAAGCCCGTACTTTCTCTGTGCAAGCCCGTAATTTCTCTGTGCAAGCCCGTACTTTCTCTGTGCAAGCCCGTAATTTCTCTGTGCAAGCCCGTAATTTCTCTGCGCAAGCCCATCATTTCTCTGCGCAGGCCCGTGATTTCTCTGCGCAGGCCCTTCGCGGCCTTGCGGACGCTCGTCAATTGCCGATTTTTGCCCTGTCCAATCGCAAAAATGGGCATCTGAATGTAGAATATTTGTTTCTGTTCGCTATTCAGGAGAGATCATACTTAAGGAATGTCATTAACAGTAGTTGGATCGGTCGCGTTTGATGCGTTGGAGACGCCGTTTGGCAAGCGCGAGCGCGTTTTGGGCGGTGCGGCGACGCACTTTGGGTTATCGGCGTCGTTTTTTACCGAGGTGAACGCCGTGGGCGTGGTCGGCGGTGATTTTGGCGAGGCGGAATGGGACGTTTTCAGGCGGCATCACATCAATACCGACGATATCGAGGTCGTCCCGGACGGGCGGACGTTCTTTTGGAGCGGGCGTTATGATTACGATATGAACACGGCCCACACGCTCGATACGCAGTTGAACGTATTTGAGACGTTCGCGCCGAAACTTAGCGAAAATTCGCGCTCCGCCAAGCTGCTATTCCTCGCAAATATCCTGCCGTCGCTGCAAAAGGCCGTCCGCGAGCAGTGCGGCGAGGCACAGTTCGTCGCAATGGACACGATGAACTTCTGGATCTCGTCGATGAAAGACGCCGTGATCGAGACGATCAGGGTCGTCGATTGCATCATCATCAACGACGCCGAGGCACGACAGTTGACCGACGAGCCAAGCATCTACAAGGCCGCGCGCGCGATCCTCGATCTCGGCCTCAAGGCCGTCGTCATCAAACGCGGCGAATACGGCGCGACTTTATTCACAAAGGACGGGTATTTTGCGACGCCGGCGTATCCGCTTGAGAGCGTATTTGACCCGACCGGTGCGGGCGACACGTTCGCGGGCGGCTTTATGGG
>JAGOWF010000156.1:0-1147 GCA_018060305.1 Pyrinomonadaceae bacterium | reverse complement strand
CGAACTATCCGCTGATCGCTGCGGCGGTTGTTCTGTTTGTGTTGCTCGTGGCGGGCGTGGTGCTTGCCGTAAGAGAATCTGATTGGACGACGGCGATGCTCTTCGCGGCGGCCGCTCTAGTGCTGGTGCTCGCCGCATTGATCGAGATCACGCACAGCCGACGACTCGCGGCCCTGGACGACCGCAAGTTTATCCGCTGGGATGCCGCGATGCCAGAGATACAGCGGCAGAATGTCAACGTCGAGGTGCGCGAACTTGCGAGATTGCTCAATGTCGGCAGCGACCAGTTCCCTGACCTGCTGTCGGCATACATCGTCGCCGAGGACCTCGCCCTGCGACAGGTGCAGCAGGAAGAGAATCTGCCGCTCATGCGTCACGTCAGCATCGGCAAGATCCCGTTTGACGGCATCCTCATCGATCATGATCTGATCACCTGCATCGAGGCCGCGTTCCTGGTCGTGCCCGATGTGCGGCAGGAAAAGATCGAGGCAATGCTCAAAAAGGCGACGATGGCGAAGAAGAACCTCGCCGACATGAAAAGCCGCCTGCGGCTAAAACTAATGCTGGTCCTGGTCACGCAGCTAAGCCACGACGAGGAAGAACAGCTTCGCGGCGTCCTGACAACCCGGCGATTCACCGACACGCCCGTCGATATCGATATCAGGATGCTCGATTTTGAGATGCTGCAGAAGGTTTACGTTAGTGAATAGGAGTGTTAGGTGCTAGGTTTTAGGTGTTAGGTGTTAGGTTCAGGTAACAGCCTAGCACCTAACAGCTAAAACCTAGCACCTCGTATTTATGTTAGAAAACAAGATCGGAATGATCCTCGGCGTCGCAAACAAGCGTTCGATCGCTTGGGCGTGTGCCGCGGCGTGTGGCGAACACGGAGCAAGGATGGCGTTCAGCTATCAGGGCGACAGGCTGAAGGAGAATGTCGAGGAACTCGCGGGCACGCTCGATGATTCGCTTGTCGTGCCGTGCGACGTAAGCGATCAGGCGACCGTCGATGCGGCGTTTGAAGCCGTAAAGGCAAAATACGGCCGGCTCGACTTTCTCGTGCATTCGATAGCATTCGCGCCGCGCGAGGCGTTAGAGGGCGAGTTTATCGCAACCACGCGCGATGCATTCACGACCGCGCTCGAGATCA
>JAGOWF010000155.1 GCA_018060305.1 Pyrinomonadaceae bacterium | reverse complement strand
AAGCGTGACAACCCCGCTCGGCGGGCCCACGGGCTGACCTGTGGCGTCGAGCGGAACAACGCGCATAAAAAGCTGCGGACCCGTAAACACGCCTCTGCCTGACGGGAACCACGACCCGATATCGACTATAAACTCCCTCGCCTCACCCGACGGAGGCACACCGTCAGACACCGGCTTTACGCCGACAAGGCCCGGCGGCGACAGCGGAGCGTCATTTGATGACGGTTCCTGGCTTGACGCCACCAGCACCGCGCTCTGCGCTCCGGGAACGCTCGTGGACCATCGAAACGACCAGAGCCATTTCGTAGTGCCCGGCCCATACACGGCATCCTTTACATAGGCCAGCGGCGCACCATCCACCGTAGATATCCCATTCCATATCTGCAGCGTTGGGCGCAGGCTGATCAGCGCCGGGATGATGGTTCGCGGGGGCGTAATGACTCGCGTTGGTACCCGTGTAGGGGAAACAGCCTCGGTCATTGTCAGCCGGACGCGATCGATCCCCACCAGGAAGCCAGCCGAACTTCGATCTTTTCCGGTGATCTTGATGCTCAACTTGTGCGCGCCCGCGCTGAGGTCAAAACCACCGATATTGACCGGGCCCGAGGGAACTACATTCGGCGCGTAGCCATTGAACGCGCTGCCCGCACGCCTGCCATCTACCTCAAATTGCAGCTGCCCGTAGTCAGGCGCTCGTGTTAGCTCCAGTTCGATGGTATAGCGCCCCTGCGTCGCCACGTCCAACGTCAGATCGAGCACGGCACCCGGCTGGCCGCCACCCCAGAATAACTGCGAGTTGCCGCTCCAGCCTTGTCCAAACCCCGACATCGGCTGCGCCGAAACATTTCCTCCGCTTACGCTCACTTTTCCCGACCTGACCAGTGCTTCGCCTTCATAGACGCCGGTTGACCGAGTGGGCTGCGCCCCTGCGCTCTGCGTCATCAATAGCACAAGCGCCGCTAGTAGGACCATTGCACGCGGGATCGCTCCGAGACAAAGAGACCTCTTTCCCTTATTGCCCATAGATTCCTCCTGTTCCCCCGCAGGCCCCAAACGACTAATCCATCGAGAAGGCACACTACGCCATAATGAATTCTTACAGCAGCGATCATGTAGAGACAATGGTCTTTTTGCATCATTTTTATGATGAAAACGGGCCATTTTACGGGCCTAACGGTATCGGCGATCGTGGCTTGCTTGTTAGAAGGAACTCGAGGCGGGCGAATCTCTGCGCGGCCCTTTTTTCAAATATCTATTTACAACGCCTAATACGACCTTACAAGATCGACTCCGGTGTAATAGTGCCGGATTATTCGGTCGTATTTGACGCCCATTTTGGCGAGGCCAAAGGCGCCGTATTGGCACATGCCGACGCCGTGGCCCCAGCCTCGGCCGGTGAAGGTGTAGCTCGATACCGTTGAGCCGCTGTAGCGCTTATTCATCACAAATAGCTGCTCGGGCAGACGCAATGCCGAGCGTATCTTGCCGCCCTTCAGTGTTTTAACGCCGTTCGAGCCTATGATCTCAAGCTCGATCGGCCGTCGCGAGTAGCCGACCTTTTTGACGTTGATATCGTAGAGCGTGCCGATGCCGCGAACGTATCGCGACAGGCGCGACTGCACCGCCGAGGCCGAGACCGTCTTGTTCCAATATTCCCACGGCGACATTCGCTCGGCGGTTGTGGGCGTATCGGTCGGCTCGATCTCAAGGTATTTAACGGCTCCAAGCGGGTCGAGCTGATAGCGAACCTGTTCGCCGCCGACGAGCGCAGCATCGCGCACCGAATACACTTGCTCTCCAAATTGCCGGAATAGGAATACATCAGGCCGCACGGTCAACTGCCGCACACTTCGGCCGCTCTTTAATACCAGCTTGCCGTCAACGGTCGGTTGGGCTTCGCCTGTCAGCATCTCTGGCATCCATTTTTTCTTCTCGAGGATCTGGCGGATCAACCGCAGCATCTTTGCCCGCGAAAACGGCCTGTTCGGCTGCAGCGTCAGGTCGGGCCTGATGGCGAAATAGCCGTCACGAAGCAATGCCGCAATGTCAGCCCGACGCTCACGCGGTATCTCAGCGGCGTCGTCAAACGAGAGTTGGTAGTTGATGTCTGATTCGGTCAGCAGCGTATCGTTTTGGCCGGGTAAATAGACAAAGCCGGCGATGATGCGGGCGAGCTCGACGGGCTTCGCCGTGTTCCTATCGACATTAGGATAGGTTCTGCCAAACTTTGCCGCGAGATTATTGAGCCAGTTAGACATCTCGCTCTCTGTCGGCGCGTCCTCGAACCACTCATCGGTCATCTGCCCCGTCGATAGCTGATATCCATTCGACGCAAGCAGTGACATCAGCCGGACGAGCTCAAGATTGCCCTCATCGCGAAGCTTTGCGTGCATCCGTGACGTTTTGATCAGGAACGGCTCAAAATGGCGGTGCCCTTCGAGCGAACATTCGACGCCCTTGAGGTAGGGCTCGCCTTTCTCGAATATATTCCCGCCGTCCTCGGTCCGTCCGCCGCAAGTCGATGTATAATAAGCAACAATCGGCTTGCCTTGATATGTCGCTACGACGCCGCGAGTCTCGCGGACGGCCTGCGTACCCATCTTCGTCTCGATCGAAACGCCCTTATAGACCTGCGAATAAACGGTCGGCACCATGTCGAAGCCCTGATTGCCATAACCGCCGATATTCGCTATCGCGTAGGTGCGTGCCGCCACAGCTTGGGCCTTTTGGGCCTCAAGTGCGGGCAATCCCAACTCCGACGGGACCACACCTAACAGGTATTCCTCGAGCGGCACAACGTTGACGACCGTCAGCCGCCCGCGTGAATTGACAAAAACCTCGATCTTGCCGCGATACGCCTTGCCGTTAAGCCGGACTGGATTTGCGCGTTCGTTGAGCGAGCCAAATGCTACCGATTTGAGCGACGAAAAGCTGCCCGACTCGACTGGCGCGTTCACGATCACCTCGCGCAGGTTCGGATCGACCGTTCCCGTCACGGGCATCGCCGAGCCGGTCGCTTTTATCAAACTGCGAACCTCGCTGCGGCCGGCGTTTTTCATTTGCTGAGAGAGTGCGACGGCCTCGGGCGTGATAACGGTCCTTTTCTCGACCACGACAACTGCGTCATCAAAGTCCTTCTCGGCCAGCTTGGCCTTAAGCTCATCCGCCTCTTCGCTCGACCCTTTGACCGACCCGACCCACACCTTCCATAGGTTCGTCGCGGGATCCACGCTCGCAATGGCCGTTTCACCCGTCGCCTCGCGGACATCCTTAGCAAGTTCATTCGCATCCGCGAGCGACGGCAGGCCCTGAAACTCGATCCGGTAATTCTCTATCTCAGGCGGCCGATAATCCCTCGCCGACACCGTCACCCGCGTCGAGGCGATCAGCCTCGGCTGCTCATCCGGACTCACTGCCACCAACGACGAATCACCAGTCGTGATCGTCACCGAACCCGCATTCGTCGCTAAGCCAATGCGGATCAGCGGTTCGCTCGAAAGACGGAAGATCTCTACCGGCCAATTCCCCGCCGCGCTAGTTACAGCCGCGAGGATGAGAGCTATCCAAGACAAAGAGCGTCTTTTGTTCATAGACCTATACTAAACCATTCCTCCGTGTCCCGTTGATATCACGCTGGTGTCCCGCACCCCCCTGGGACAGGCTAATTGTTGCACCCACAGCCATTTAAAGTCCGATATTGTCCGTGTCCCGCTACTTTTGAAAAAAATTATTAGTCGGGCCTTTTCCGCCGTGTTCCAGCGCGTTCCACTCGTGTTCCAGACCATGTGGAACACCGTAACTTATTATATACAGGGCAGTTATGCACATGATTTCGGCGTGTTCCACAGATTTCTCGCAAAAAAGCGATTTGTAATACGTGTACGACAATTTTCAAAGGTCGATGTTGCAAACATAGCACAGAAATGCAGATATGTCAATCATTCCGTTAGATCATCATCCGGTGGCAAAACAGGAAAATCATTGACACGGCACGCCTCGGCGCGATGTAATTGTTAAAGAATGTTGATATTTTAACAACATTCTCCCATTGCCATGAAAGTCTTCATCTTCGTCCTCACAATGTTGCTGGTATTTTCTACGCACATGTCGGCGCAGCGAACGACCAACCGCGCGGGGCAGATCGACCGATCGTTCGGAGTAAACGGAATTGCGTCGACCCCGGGCGAACGTGTGTCTCCTTACGCCTATTGGCCGGTATTGGTGACGCCCTCGCAGCACGTCTTTCATACCTATGACATTAGCGATATTTGGATCCATGGTTTTCGGATAGTTAAGCAGCGGCCGGACGGGATCCTTTGGCGAGCAAGGAGTGCGTACCCTCGATTTTACAGATGGTGTGATCTACGACGCCGGCATATGGGCGCTTGGGCAGCAGAACGATGGAAAGCTCCTCGTCGCTGCCGGAACGGTTGCCGGGCCGCCGACATACGTCCGCAAGGCGTTCATACTGCGATTAATGCCTAACGGTGACATCGACACGACATTTGGCGATCAAGGCCGGGTCGAAGTGAATTTCAGCTCGCCCCACCCGCCCGGAACGTTAAACAGCTACACCATCTCCGAAGTTCTTAGTGACGCTCAAGGCGGAATCATTGTGGCGGCCATGGCCGCGGCGCATACCACATCAGGCGTCGACCGTTTCTATGCGATCCTGACGCGGCTGGCTCCGAATGGACAGATCGATAGAACATTTGCGCAAGACGGACAGGTTCAACTTCATGTAGGCGAGGGTAACGGCGGACAATTTGTCTTGTTCGCCTTGGAAGCCGAAGTGAAAATATTGCCCGACGGAAAGATCGTTTGGGCCTTTACAAGCTCCAGCGAGCCAGCCACACCGCCGGGAGGTTTTCCGAAGAAGATCCTAATGATGCGATTTTTGCCGAATGGCACGTTAGATACCAGTTTTTCGGATGACGGGATAGCCCAATTGAACCGATATCCCTACGGTGTTTTCGGCCGGCTCTGGCCGCTCGCGAACGGAGACTATCTGGTCAGATTGCAGGAAGGGCTTCTCCGTCTCAAAGCGAACGGGACGCCTGACACAACATTCGGCTACCCGGGAGGCTACAACAACTTTATGGGCGGCTTCGAATATTCGGGTTTGTTCGTGGCCGACGATGGAAAGATCATTCTTACGGATTACGATTACATCATTGCATCCCAAACGTACCAGACACAGCTTAGGCGATTCTGGCCGGATGGCACACCCGACATTCGGTTTGGACATAACGGCGTAGTAACACATGCGATCGGTCAGGCGTTTTATCTGCGCATTCTCGCACAACCCGATCCGAGTTATTTTCTGGCAAGTTGTATTACGGACAATTCAGTGCCCTGCACGACCCGCATCTTTGCAAAACGCAAGCTCTAACCACCTGGCTTGTTCAAGGCATTAAAGATCAAAGGAAACGTCGCCCACGACTGGCCGCGGTGCTGCCGAAGAGGGCGATCTTGCCTGAAACTAGAAGCCGAACTTATTACTCCTCTTGGAGCAACGCGAGAAGTTCGTCAGCGTTGACGACCGAAAGCTGCGGAAATTGTACACCCTGCAACTCCTGAAAGTGCCGGTCATTCGTAACGATAAAATCAACGTTTGCCGCAATCGCACAGTCGACGAATTTGTTGTCGTCGGCATCCGCGAGAATCAGATGCCAACGAAAGTATGTGTCAACGAATTCGACGTTTGGAAGATTCACCAGCAATTCAGCAAGATTATTGGCGATGGTCGGATTTGTCTTCCGAGCGATGATCTCTTGATATTCGCTCAGGATATCGTTGCTGATCGCCAAGACTAACTTGTCGGCCAGTAATGCATCAAAGATTGGGCGATATTTCGAGAATCTCGGAACGGAAATGAGCACGATATTCGTGTCGAGGACGATCTTCATTCGTAATTCGTTCGCATATGCTCACCGGCCAACGAACGGATCGTGTCGTCATTCCAGCCGTTCTCTTTCACGAAATCGTCCATTTCGTCACTGGCTCTTTCTGCGAAGTATTGGGCGAGAAGCGATTTGATCTCGAGAAGCTGCGCTTCGCTCAAGTCGAAACTGAACGTTTTCAGCAATTCAATTTGCAGGTTCGTCATCTGCATAATACGTTGAGTATACACTCAGTCGGCTTTTTCCAACACATTAAAAGCAAACGGAAACGTCGCCCACGACTGCCCGCGGTGCTGGGGACGGAAGGCGAAGAGGACGATGCTGCCATTGCCGTATTTGGCTTCGGCGAGGGCGGTTTTGCCGTTGAGATAGCGTTCGCCGAGCATCCAGCCTGAGAGCAGGGCGTCCTTGTCGGCATAGCGGGCGACGGTCGTCACGCGGCTGCCGACGGTGATCTCGAATGCGGAGCTCGACGCAAAATACGCCGGGGTCTCGGGCGGCATCGCCCGTGCGAGCGGATGGCGTTGATCAACGAGCAGTTTCACTACCGAGCCCGGATTGTAGAATTCGTTTCGGCGAAGGCCCGACAAGACGTTTCGCATCGGTAGGCCGAAGCGGCGAATAATCATCTCGCAAGAATCGTCAAAACACACGAGCCGCCCGCCATTTTCGACAAAGCGTTTGAGATTCTCGATACCCTCGTCGCCGATACCGCCGGCGAATTCCGCAGGATATCGCTCCGCGCTGAGGCCATTGACAATAG
>JAGOWF010000154.1 GCA_018060305.1 Pyrinomonadaceae bacterium | reverse complement strand
TCAGTGAGTATGTGGATGCATTGTCCGTTCGTGACATTCTGGGCATCCACGGACAGTTTGAACCGCAACGGGCCGCCCGCATCATTCGTCAGGCGGCAAGTGCCTTGAATGAGGCCCATCAGCAAGGTGTGCTGCATCGCGACGTCCGGCCCGAAAACCTGATCGTTGACGCCTCCTCAGCGGAGTCAGAACATGTCACGGTCGTGAATTTTGGTGCCTCGGACGGAAGCGCGTCGCCGCATAACTTTGCCTACCGGGCACCCGAAGTGCTTGAGGGACGGGCGGCGACAGCGTCAAGCGACATTTATTCGCTGGGCGTCGTTGCGTTCGAGATGCTCACCGGAAATAAGCCGTTTCATGGCGACAGCGTAAGAGAAGTATTGCGGGCGCAGAGCGCAGGTCCGGATGTGAACACGTCGAAAACAACAGCAGATCCATCTCCGGCCGTCGGTGAGGTCCTGACTCGGGCATTGGCCTACAACCCATCTGATAGGTTCTCCAAGGCTCGCGACTTTGGCGACGCGCTTGTCGCTGCCCTGTCGCCGGCCATTCATCCGCCCATGCAGACCGACGGACCGATCGCCGATACAGCGCGCGAGAATATCGCGGTTGCTGCACCGGCGGTCGCCGCTCCAAAAGTGGTCCGAACAGAGAAACTGCCCCCTGCGGCCGAGCCCGCCTGGAAGGCCCGCTCGCCGGAGCCGCCGGCGGAGGAGACATCTCGTCTAAAACTCTTTGTCGGTATCGCGCTCGCTGCCCTTGTTGGGTTGCTCGTTGTCGGATGGTATGTGTGGGTAAGAGAACAGGCAACCGAAACCGCAAAAAATACTGAGAGCTCTGCGACGCAACCATCGAATACGATCGTGTCCACGACCGAGATGCCGCCGCTCACCCGCACGATCCCACAGCCGCCGAATACGAATTTTTACCAGAACAGCAAGCAGAACCTGAAAGGCGATCTCATTAGAAACTTTGTCGGTTTCACACTCTATTACCCAAAGGAATGGAAGGTGAACGGCCCCCAGCAAGGCGACAGCGACGGTTCGCGCGGCAAGTTTCTCGATATCTCCCGGAATACACCTGACGAGCGCATGCAGGAGCAGATGCTGATCAGCTATTATCCGAGCAAGGGCACATTTACTGAAGACGCCGAGAAATTCCCGACGATGGTCAAGGAGACCAACGAAACGCTCAAGAAGATACTGCCGGGCTACATGGAGATCTCGGAGGGTGAGATAACAGTGAATGGCGGATGGCGAGCCTACGAGGTCAAGTTCCAGGCCGGCGGACGCTCGCCGACGGGCGAGGCCCTTACCGTATGGGGCAGGCGGCTCTTTATCCCGGCCGCACGTCCGGGCGTAAAAAGCGGTTTTGAGATCACTATGCTCGCGACATCTCTTGCGGAAGGCATTCAGGGCGTTGACGACGTGGGCGTCCGCGGTGAGTTGGCAAGCGTCCTTTTCAGCTTCGAGCCGAGCCAGAATTTCTGAATTAGTGAGTAATTTTCCTTTACCTTTGTCGGATTTCAGACTAGAATCGCTGTAAATAATGCAACGGGTCGGCGGTGACCGCTCATCAAAGGACAAGCTAGGTTTACACGATTCGAAAACACTGCATTAGGGGTAACCATGGAGCCACACTCTGCGGTAATAGAACAAGACCTCGGGATTGGTGTCGCTGATGCACACAGCGTTGCCGCCGCATCGCATTTTGATGAGACGACGCCGGACATAGACCTGTGCCGGCTCGCCTCGAACGGCGATCTGGCTGCCTTTGAGATCCTCTACCAGCGCTTTCATCGACGGACATACAGCCTTTGCTTCCGTATGACGAACAGCCAGACCGAGGCTGAAGACCTTACGCAAGAGGTGTTTATCCAGTTATTTCGCAAGGTCGGCAGCTTTCGCGGTGATTCAGCGTTCTCGACCTGGCTGCATCGGATGACCGTCAATCAGGTGCTGATGCACTTTCGCCGGCGCAGTGTAAAAAACGAAAAAACATCAGAAACGGGCGACGTGCCCGAGCAGATCGTGACCGGCAGCGCAAATCCGGGCAAGATGCAGGTCATTGACCGCATTGCTCTTAAAAACGCGATAGCCGAACTGCCAAACGGATATCGAAAGGTGTTTATTCTGCACGATGTGCAGGGCTTCGAGCATGAAGAGGTCGCCCGCACGTTAGGTATCTCGGTCGGAACATCGAAATCGCAGCTTCACAAGGCAAGGCTGAAACTGCGCGGGCTGCTGTTTAAGCAAAAGACATAGCCGGCCGATCATAACTGCGAACACGAGCATGGAGCCCCCAGCATGTTCGTGTTTTTTTGTCAGGGAAAGCCGTGCGGAGCTCATTTAACTGACGCCAAAGGCAACGTATATCGGGCTCGGTTAATCTATCAATATGCAGCCGAACGCGGCATTTTGTGTTTAGATGAACTGTGAAGAGTGCAAACTTCTGCTAGGCAGATTTATGGACAACGAGCTTGACGGGATCGTGTCGTCAAGCGTTCGCGACCATCTCGCGCTCTGTTCTGAATGCGGCCGCCTCTGCAGTGATCTCGCCACCGTAACGCAGGCATATGCCGACGCGACCCCTGAAGAGCTGCGGCCAAACGAATCCAAGCAGATGTGGCTGCGGATCCACAATGTTATCGAGAGCGAGACGAGGGCTGCAGCCCCGACCGAGCCTGAACGACATGGCCGCTGGCGGTTCTCATGGCTGCGACTGAGCGCGGCGATGGTTTCGATCGCTCTCGTCAGTTCACTGCTGACATTCGTTGCCCTGCGTTATTTTGATGTTCCGCCCTCCGCAGATGAGATGTCGGCCCACACCGCGACAAAGCCGTCGGTATTTGAGAAACTGATCTCTAAGATTGGCTTGGTCGAAACCCGACAACAGGATCGGGAACAGCGAGTTCGCGAACAGCAGGAAGCGATCGATTACTGGAACGCACGCGTGCAGGCCCGCCGTCAGCAATGGGATGCCCGAACGCGTGAAGCGTTTGATCGCAACCTAAGAGTCATTGACGAATCGCTTGCAGAGTATTCGACGATCCTCGCCCGCGACCCCGATGATGATCTATCGGGTGAGATGTTCGATTCGGTCCTGCATGAGAAAATGGATCTGCTGCGTGATTTCTCCGACCTCTAGGCCCCTGAATGATGTGGAGATCGAAACCCGGCCGGACTGACGGCATCGCAAAAACTACGATCCTCTTGAGCGTAGTTTTTTTCTTTGCGCTCTCGGCCATTGAGGCCTTCGGTCAGAAGAAATTCTCACGAACCTATCCGGCCGGACAAAACGTTCGCCTGCAGTTGCTGAATCGTACCGGAACGGTCACGGTCGAGGGTTGGAACCGTGCTGAGATCAATCTCACGGCCACTCTTGAGGCACCGGCGGCAAACATCACGCCACAGACTGTCAGCGGCACTATCGTGGTTAATCTGATTCGCGACAATCAGGGCCGAAATGAGGTCGGGAACGTCAACTTCCGGATCCGTGTCCCGTACACGACTGTCGTCGATATCGAGACGAAGATCGGCAATCTCAATGTGAGTAACGTCCGCGGCGGCCTCGTCCGTGCCCACATATCGAGCGAGGGCGACATCACGCTGACCAACATCGGTGCCAGCGCAGTCTCGGCCGAGAATGTGATCGGCGATATTTTTTACGACGGCGAACTCCAACCGGGCGGTAACTACCGATTTGCGTCCATGCGCGGCACCATTAATTTACGTATCCCGCTTGAATCTTCTTTTCGGCTCGTCGCAACCGCGCCCTCGACGCGAAATATTTCTCTTGGCGTATTTGGCAGCGGGAACTTAAACTATCTGGGTGACGGTCGCCGCGTGGTCGGACGGTTTGGCGACGGAAGCGCGACGCTCTCGGTCACGAATCAGCGCGGCGCGATCGGGTTTCTTAGACGCTGAGGCCACAGACTCCACGACTGACATCATCATTCGCTTACAATGAACCGAAAACTAATTCTCGCTCTCGGCTTCGCTGCCCTACTTTGCTCAACGGTTTCGGCCCAGGAGTTACTAACACGTCGGATCACCAAGACCGATCGATTTGATTTCGGCGCCGGCGGAACGGTTGCGATCACAGGCACGCCAAACGGATCGATCCGCGTATCGGCCTCGGCAACGAACGAGATCGTGATCACAGCGGATATCGAACTGCAGGGGCGATCAGCGGCCGATCTTGACCGTCTGGCTAATGTAACCGGCTTTATTACTGACGAGACGATGGGCCGGACCGCGGTTGTCAGTTTCGGTACCCATAACAAGCTTGGCGACAAGAAACTGTGGAAAAAGTTTCCCAAAACTCTGCTAGGCCTGCCATTTCGGATCGATTACACCATCACGGTCCCGCGTTATACCGACGTCGAGATCGACGGCGGCAAAGGTGATCTGGCTATCAGTGGTGTCGAAGGATCGATACGAGTGAACTTTTTGGACACGAATGCGAAAGTCGAGGTTATCGGCGGTTCGTCAGCTATGACCTTCGGCAGCGGGAAGGCGGACGTCTCTTTTGGCTCGCGCGGATGGCGCAACAGGACGGCGACCGTTCAAATGGCAACCGGTGATCTGACAGTGCATCTGGCATCGACCGCAAGCGCGCAGATCGATGCAATTGTCCTCAGGACCGGAAAGATCGAAAACATCTTCCCCGACCTCAAGCCCCGTGATCGAAAGACGCCTTTTACCGACCGAGCAATGCTGGCAAAGGCAGGCGTCGGCGGGGCCCCGATGAAGTTCTCCGTCGGCGACGGCACACTGACGATCAAGCCGTTGACACTTCCCTTCTGACCTCAAGCCCTCAGGTGATAGACTTAGTGCATCATCTGAAGACTATGACTATCAGGTCCGATATTTGGCTTAGGCAGATGGCCGAGGCAGGCGGCATGATATCGCCGTTTCTCCCGGAGTTGGTTCGCGAGGTCGAGGGACGCAAGGTCATCTCCGCCGGATGCTCGAGCTACGGTTATGATATGCGCCTCGCTGACGACGGATTTCGCATCTTCTCGTCCGTCCATGCAAAAGAGATCGACCCCAAACGCTTTGACGAGCAGTTCTCTCTGATCGAACCGGTCCTGCAGACGGCCGACGACGGTTCGCAATATTATCTGCTGCCGCCGCACCATTACGGCCTCGGCGTGACCGTCGAGACATTCAAAATGCCCCGAAATGTAACCGGCATCGCCCTCGGCAAATCAACATACGCTCGTGCGGGCCTCTTGGTAAACACAACGCCGCTCGAGGCGGGCTGGACGGGCCGCCTCGTCGTCGAGATAGCAAATCTCGCCAATCTGCCGCTGCGCGTTTATGTGAATGAGGGTATCGGCCAGATACTGTTCTTCGAATCCGATCAGGACTGTGCCGTCTCATACGAAGATCGAGGCGGAAAATACCAGGGCCAGACCGGCTTGACCTTCGCCAAGGTATGATCTCCCACGAAAAACACGGAATGCACAAAACCAGAGTATTGTTCGTCTCTTTGTTGTGTTTCGTGGGTTGGGTTCTTAGATGATCAAGATCGATAACTACATCGACGGCGAGTTGGTCGCACCGGCGTCGGGGCAGTATTTCGACAACTTTGACCCGTCAATCGGCGAGGCCTATTCGCTGATCGCGGATTCCGACGACCGCGACGTGCACCTGGCGGTCGAGGCGGCGAAGCTCGCATTTCGCGGCTGGTCGATGACGTCGCCGGACGACAGGTTCGCGGTGCTCATGCGGTTGGTCGCACTGATCGAACGCGATCTCGAAACACTCGCACATGCCGAATCGGTCGATAATGGCAAGCCCGTTTCTCTTGCACGCACGGTCGATATTCCGCGTGCGGTGGCAAATTTCAGATTCTACGCAACGGCTGCGATGCATCTTGCGAATGAGTCGCACGACACCGTTGGACAGGACGCACTGAACTACACGCTCCGGCAGCCTGTCGGGGTCGTCGGCTGCATCAGCCCGTGGAATCTGCCGCTCTACTTGTTCACGTGGAAGGTTGCGCCGGCGATCGCATCGGGATGCACCGTCGTGGCAAAGCCCAGCGAGGTTACGCCGATGACGGCCTATTTGCTGTCTAAACTCTGCATTGAAGCGGGACTGCCGCCCGGCGTTCTGAATATCGTCCACGGCACCGGGCCAAAGGTCGGCTCGGCGATCGTTGCTCACAAGGATGTGAAGGCCATCTCGTTCACCGGCGGCACGATGACGGGCCAGGAGATCGCACGCGTTGCGGCTCCGATGTTCAAGAAATTGTCGCTTGAGCTAGGCGGTAAGAATCCAAACATCATCTTTGCCGATTGCAATTACGAGCAGATGCTCGCGACCACGGTGCGTTCATCGTTCTCGAACCAAGGTGAAATATGCCTGTGCGGCTCGCGGATATTCGTGGAACGCCCGTTGTACGAACGGTTCAAGTGCGACTTTGTCGAACGCGTCGCAGCATTAAGAGTCGGCGACCCGCTCGACGACACAACCGATGTCGGCGCTATTGTCTCAAAACAGCATTTTGACAAGATCATGTCCTACATCGACCTTGCGAAGGCCGAAGGCGGGACGATACTGACTGGTGGAAAAAGGGCAGAACCCCCTGCGTCAGCGGGGGGCAGAACGCCGCAGGACTTTGACGTTGATTCGCGTCGAGGCTCCATGCCACGCGCTTACGCGG
>JAGOWF010000153.1 GCA_018060305.1 Pyrinomonadaceae bacterium | reverse complement strand
GTGAGGGCGATGGCGTCGTCCTGGACGCGTTTGATGTAGGCGGCGTCGCGGGCGAGTTCTTCGCGGGGGCGTGAGGTGTCGTGGCCGGCGGCTTTCATTTCGTCTTTGAGGCCGTCCCAGTCGGGAACGATGAGGGCGCCGACCTGTTTGCGGCCTGAGCCGACGACGACGGCCTGTGAGACGAGCGGGCTCTGCTTGAGCAGGCTCTCGACCTGCTGCGGCGCGACGTATTTGCCGTTTGACAACTTGAACAGGTCCTTAAGCCGGTCGGTGATATGAAAATGGCCGTCCGTGTCAACGTAGCCGACGTCGCCGGTGTGGTAATAACCGTCCGAATCGAGCGCCGCCGCGGTCGCGTCAGGATTGTGATAATAGCCGGTCATCACGTTCCGGCCGCGGATAAGGATCTCGTCCTGCGCGCCGATCTTCATCTCGATGCCGTCAAACGGCGTGCCGATCGAGCCGACCTTGTTGTCGTCGGGGCGGTTTGCACATGTGACACAGGCCTCGGTCATTCCGTAGCCCTGCAGGATGGGGATGCCCGCAGCCCAGAATGCGTAACTGAGCTTTTTGCTGAGCGGAGCGCCGCCGGAGACAAAGAATCTGAGCGCGCCGCCGACACCGGCACGCCATTTTGAGAACACGAGGCGATTAGCGATCGCGTGCTTTGCGGCGAGAGCGGGCGAAACGCCGTCGCGGTTGTCCTTTGCAGCCCAATATTGCTGTCCGATGTCCAGCGACCAGTCAAACAGCCGGGTTTTCCAGCCGCCCGCGGCCTTACCCTTTTTGACGATCTTGTGATAGACCTGCTCAAAAAGGCGCGGCACGGCGGTCATGATCGTCGGTTTGACTTCTGTCAGATGTGATGCGATCTGGTCAAACGCCGCACAGTAATGGATCGAGACGCCATTTGCGCAGAGAACGTAAAAGACCGTTCGCTCAAAGATGTGCGACAGCGGCAGCACGGCGAGGCTACGGTCGGTGACGCGGATCGGCAGGCCCGCTGAGACGGCGATGATATTTGACACGAAATTGTCGTGCGTGAGCATCACGCCCTTCGGTTCGCCGGTCGTGCCGGAGGTGTAGATGATGGTCGCGAGGTCACCGGCCTTTATCTCGGCGAGCGAACGCTCAACGATGTCGGCGTCGATCTTTCGATGCTCGTCACCGGCGGCCTCGATATCAGCGAGCGTGACGGCGCGGCTGTCGGCGGCTTTCTCATCAGCGTCAAAGAAGATGAATTTTTCGAGGCTCTCGACGCTTTGCAAGGCCTGCTCGGCGTGCTTCCAGAGCTTTTTGCCGGAGATGAAGAGCATCCGAGCGCCTGAGTTTTCGAGAATGAACCGGACCTGCTCGACGGCCTGCGTCGTGTAGATCGGAACGTTGACAGCCCTGAGGCTCAGGATCGCGAGATCGACGAGCGACCATTCGGGGCGGTTCTCACTGATGATGGCAATACGGTCGCCGGCTTTGACTCCAAAGGCCGCGAGGCCCATGACGATGCGTTTGACACGCTCGACGACGTCAACGCCGTTGAGATAATTCCACACGCTGTCGCTCTTAAAAGCGAGCGCGTCACGTTTATTGTGGCGAGTGAACGACTCGAAACAATAATGAGGTATCGTCTGTGGGATACGGTCGAAGCCGGCGAGGTTCTCAGCGATCATATAGGACTAACCACGAAAATACACGAAAAATGCACAAAAATCGAAGTAAGCGTATCGGTATATGCCGAATCCAAGGCAGGGAGCGGCCTTATTCGTGCTCTTTCGTGTTATTTCGTGGCTACGCTTTGAGGATCATGACAGCGGCCTCGCCGCGGACGGTTGTTGCGCCGTGCTGGTTGGTGCAGACGGTGTCGAGAAAGACGATGCCGCGTTCTTCACGGATCTTCGATACGGTAGCGGTCGCGGTGATCGTATCGCCGAGGAATGCAGGTGCGATGAATTTGAGAGTTTGTGACAGATAGACGATCTTGCGTTCGGCAAACTCGTCGCCGACGACGGCGGATATGAATGCCCCACTCAATGCTCCGTGGGCAATACGGCGACCGAACTGAGTTCTCGCCGCAAACTCATCATCGAGATGTATCGGATTATAATCGCCGGAAACATCGGCAAACTGACGGATCAATTCGTCAGTGATATTACGCGTGGTCGAGAAACTGTCGCCGACCTTGATCGAGTTAGCTCCAAGCATTGCCAAATGCTAGCCCGAGTTCAACGCCGGCGCAAGTATTCGCTATTTCCAAAACACGTAGCCGCGTTTTCCGCCGTCAAACCCGCCGTGAATCCATGTGTCCCACGCTTCGAGAAAGTCATTACGGCCGATGTAGTTGCCAGGATGGTTTGAAACGTAATAAAAACCCTTATCGTAGCCATAAACCACGACCCAGTGACCGGCGATCCCTACCGGCGAGGCAGGATATGCATAGCCTCTGTCACGCAAACGCGCCGAATCGAGCATCACGATAACGGGTATCCCTTTCGCGAGTTCAGTTCGCAAATCACTTTCGCCGAATGACTTTCTCCAGCTCAGCTTATAGGGGCCAGTGATCGAATTTACGACCTGTTGCCACGACGTGCCGAGAAGGCCAAAGGCATTGTTAGGCCCGTAATTGTTATAGAGATAACTCGCAAGGCTCCTCTTAAATTTAGAGTCATTTTTCAGCCCCTGCCAGTGAGTGATTATCGTAGCAGCCGCCGCTTGTCCGCAGGTGTTGTTGGTGCTCGGAAAATCCCAATTCTCGAATTGCCACATCCCGCAGAGGCCCTTATAGTCGCCGACTCCGCACTGATTCCGTGCGTCGGAGCCGCGAGTGCGTGCGCCCGGCTGCTTGCTCTCAGGCTTGGGCTGTTTAGGATTCGCCTGGCTGACGAGTGCTTTCACATCCGCTTCATCCTTTACCGGATCGAGTCCCGGGAGCGCACCCCTGTCCTTTGCGTTCACGGGCCGTGCATAGCCTTTTTCCGGACTGGACTGTGCGATAGCATCAGATCCTGCAAGCAAAAGGATTCCGCCGATAATGGACGCGATCATCAAGCGCCCGCCGTAGGTTTTATTTCTGATCATTATTGTCTCTCCTCCTAAAGTTGCGAAGACGGAAGAGCTTATCGCTCCGTCGATCCTCAAAACTATTGCCTCATAGTCACATGCGACAGAATGCGTAAAAGGGGCTCAGGTTTTTTCTATGTCCAATAGTTGCGGTCAAGCGAGCGGTAGTTTATTGCTTCGCTGAGATGTTCGGGAAGCACGTCTGCACCGCCGCTCAGGTCGGCGATGGTGCGGGCGACCTTTAGTATGCGGTCGTGGGCCCGGGCCGAGAGGCCCTGACGTCGCATGGCGTTTTCGAGAAGGGTCTCGCTTGCGTCGTCGAGCTGGCAAAAAGTGCGGATCTGCTTTGGCGACATCGCTGAGTTTGAAAAAATGCCTTCACCGTTGAACCTGGCAAGCTGCACCTCGCGAGCGCGCATCACGCGCCCTCGCACCTCTTCGCTAGAATCGCCCTCGGGTGAGCCCTTGCCGCGAAGTTCGTTAAATTTCACGGCGGGCACATCTATATGAATGTCGATCCTGTCCATCAGTGGGCCTGAGATCTTGCCGACATAGCGTTGGATCTGCATCGGCGAGCACTTGCACTCGCGGCTCGATCCAAAATAGCCGCACGGGCATGGATTCATGGACGCTACGAGCGTAAAATCGGCCGGAAACGTCAGCGATGTTGCTGCCCGCGAGATCGTCACGGCCTTATCTTCCATCGGCTGGCGAAGCACCTCGAGCACGCTTCGGTCAAACTCAGGCAGTTCGTCGAGGAACAGAACGCCGTGGTGTGCGAGGCTGACCTCACCCGGCTTCGGGATCGATCCTCCGCCGATAAGCCCGGCTTGGCTGACGGTGTGATGCGGCGATTTGAATGGACGCTCGACGACGAGGCCGGAACGGCCGGTGAGGCCTGCGACCGAATGTATCTTCGTGATCTCGAGCGCCTCCTCAAATTGCAGCGGCGGCAGGATCGTTGGCAGCCTTTTTGCGAGCATCGTCTTGCCTGAGCCGGGCGGGCCGATGAAAAGGATGTTGTGGCCGCCGGCCGAGGCGATCTCGAGGGCGCGTTTCGCGGTTTGCTGACCGCGAACCTCGTTAAAATCGATGCGATATTTGCCTGTGTCGGCCTGGATGTCAGAGATGTCGAGCTTGATCGGCGGCGTGGCTGTGTTGCGTCCGGCATCAAGGTCGCGGGCAATACCAGCGGCCTCGCGCAGGTCCTTGACGGGAAATACATTAACACCCTGAACAACGGCCGCCTCACGGGCGTTCTCTTCGGGAACGATGAGGCTGGCGATATTTGCTTTGCGGGCGGCCAGAGCGATCGACAATGCTCCGCGAATGGGGCGGACGCGGCCGTCGAGCGAGAGTTCGCCTACGCTAAGCGTATTCGAGATATCACGCCCATCGGTCAGATCACCGTTTGCACCGAGAATGCCAAGGGCGATCGGCAGGTCAAAGCTCGCGCCCTCTTTGCGCAGGTCGGCAGGGGCGAGATTGACGGTGATCTTTTCCGGTGGGAAGAAATACTTGCTGTTTGTTATGGCCGCCCGAATGCGCTCGCGCGATTCGCGCACGGCCGTATCCGGCAGCCCAACGATCGTGATCTGCGGCGATTGGTCGTTATCTGGGCGCGAACTGAGATTTACCTCGATGTCAACGATCAGCGCATCGATGCCGTAAACCGTCGCCGACTGCGTTAGGAAGAGCATAGCCGCAAACTATTACTGGAGCGATAGCAAGTCTATCTCATCTTACGACGAAATAAAACTCGCCCCGCTCGTGCGGTATAATTGCGGACATGATCGTTGTGTTTACGACCGTTCCCAGTATCGAAGAAGGTAATTTGTTGGCAGAAAAGATCGTCGAGGCCCGGCTTGCTGCGTGTGTGCAGGTGCTGCCCGAGATGACGTCATTCTACATCTGGGAAGGTGCCGTCCGACGCGAACCTGAACATCTGCTGCTGATAAAGACGACGGCGGACAAATGGGATGATCTGCGGAGTTTTATTACTGAGAACCATAGCTACACGGTGCCCGAGATCGTTGCCGTTGATGCGGTCAACGTCTCGGGCCCGTATAGAGAATGGCTGGAGGCGGCGGTAAGGCCGAGTTAATTGCCTCGTTCAAACCGCATGCGACTGCGTGATCCCGGAGCCAGCGGCCCACTTACGACCAGCGCGTAGTCGGCGTCCATTTCGGGCGTTTCAGGCCGTGCATCGGCAACGATCTCAGATGCGATGATCTCAGCCGTCCAGGTCCCGATCATTGGCGTCTGGATGAATACATTCTCGACCGTGTCAACAATGTTCCCCGTGCCGCCCGGGGTGGAATACATACCGCCACCTACGCCGAGGCCGTTATTTCCCCAGTAAATCGTGCCGTCCGGCGCCGTGACCTTGAGGGTCAGATCGTTGATCCGGGCTCGGGTAGCACCGGGGCTGCCCATCGGGTCGGCGTAAACCATGGTGAACTTGAGCGGCGCACGCAATGATTCCGCAGTAACAACGACCTGATGCGTCTTTGTCTGAAGGTTGGTCAGCGGAAAGGTCTCATTGATGATAAAGATGCTGCCGCGAAGCTTGTACAGATTGGCAACATCGGCATGCCCAAAGCCCTGTCTGATGCGTGTGACGTCCGTGCCCGGTATCGTCATGTCCCACTGCTCGGCGGTGTTGATCATGACGGCTTTAGCCGTGGTCATGTGGGGACGTGAGTCAAAAACGGTGGGACCCGCCGCCGAATTGCCAAAGATGCGGTTGTGCCACATCTGGAAAAATATCCCGAAATGTCCCGCCGTGATCGGCGTGGCGGCACTTGTGCCTCCAAAGCTCGATGTGTAGGCCGTGTCACTCGAACTCGTTGTGGTGAAAACGCTATCGTAAAAGTAAGCCAACTCAGGCTTGAGGCGGCCGTCGGCGGCCGGGCCGACGCTCGCTCCGCTCTGCCATCGGTCATCGGTGAATGAAGCCGTATTGAAGTGCCTGATGCCGCCAATTGACACGACGTTCTTTGCCCATGCCTGCGGCCGAGAGTTCTGGCTGCCCGCGTTGCTCTGCGAATTGAGCAGCGTGAAATCGTTAAGGAACAGGATGTCGTCCATCTCGGCTGAGATCGTCGTGTATTGAGTCGTTAGCGAACTGCCCCAGCTATTTGACTGATAGACGGCCTTGTAGGGATCCTGCAGGAGCTCGGCGGTGTGCGTATAGCGGTTGGTCAACTGCGTATAAGCGGCGATAATGCCCTGCGCCTCGGGAAGCATTCCCTTCCCTTGAGGATTGGTAGTGCCGCGCCCGAAATTGATACCATACGTTGCCGTGCCGTGGCTGTCGACACCAACGGTCCCATGCAGGATCGGCGGGCCTCCCGCTTGAAAATCGGTATGCGTCGTCCGCAATCCGCCGTCCATCACCTCGGCGCGCACACCCTGGCCGCGATAGCCGGCAACGGTGTCTACAAAATTCGCCCCACCGACACTGCGGACGATGTCCATATCGGCTTCAGGGGCGGACCAACGGTCGATGAAAAGCACCTTTTCGTTATGTGCTATCTCGAGCAGTTGTTCGCCGGTCAGCGTGGCTTCCATCCTCAGTCCTTCCGGAGTGATGTTATCGACGGAACCGCCAATCTGTCGGACGAGCGAACCTATGT
>JAGOWF010000152.1:5228-6700 GCA_018060305.1 Pyrinomonadaceae bacterium | reverse complement strand
AATATGCGCGAAAAGATGGACCAGATGCAGCGAGAGTTTGAACAATTCTTCGAATACCTCAAGGCCCACGCCAGCGAATTCTCACGACACAGCGAAACGTTCTCATCCGGCTCTGCCCTTATTCCCGTCTCACGCGTGCGGGTCAGCCGCTTTCGCAGCCACGGCGTTGACGAAGAGTAAAGGCCCTACCCAGACCCGACTCAGACATACACAGCAACTTGACAGAGCTGCAAGATTGTGCTATATATGATACAGTCGATCTTTGGCAGTTTTTAGCATTGTGATCATGCAGGTTTTTTTGCATTGCGGCAAAACACCGTTGCACAAAACCGCAAACCACAATGATTCAATGGTTTACGGCGTTTCAGAGTCCTAAATGTGTGGTGGAACATACGTCATTTTGGCCACAGACGTCGCGGTTTGGGCCACAACCGGCCACAAACGTGGGCGTTGTTTCGCTGGTCGGGCAGGGTGAGCGGGCCCATGATCCCTCACGCGCGATGGAGTAGCAGACGTCCAACACCCGCGTTCTCGTTGCTTTCGCGGCGGTTCTGGGATAGGATTTCTACAAATCTGTCCCGTTCTATTTAGGAGAATTCGATGTTTGGAAGAAGTTTTTTGCGTGTTATTGCTCTGTGCGCCCTATTCACAGCGTTGAGTCTGGTTACGGTCGCTCAGGATCTGGATAATGTCTCGATCGCGGGCCGTGTGGCTGACAGCAACGGCCTTGCCGTAGTCGGCGCGTCGGTGACGGCGACACTAGTCGAGACAGGCGAGACCCGCACCGTCACAACAAACGACGACGGCCGCTACAAGATCATTCAGCTAAAACCGGGAACATACAAGGTCAAGGCTGAGGCGAGCGGTTTCGGCGTGCAGGTTACCGAAGAGATCCGTACAATAGCCGCGCAGAACGTGGCTCAGGATTTCAGCCTGTCGCCGGCGGACGTTCGTGCTGAGACGACAGTAACGGTCACAGGCGATGATGGCCCTGTGGTCGATACGACGCGAACGATCGTCGGGGGCACGGTGACCGAGCGAGAGATCGAGGAGCTTCCAAACAACACTCGTAATCCGTTCGATCTGGTGCTGACGCTCGGCGGCGTTACCGAGGAACCGCTATCGACGCGAGACCTGTCGGGCGATCGCGGCACACGGGGCAGCTATGCGCAGGGAACTACGCCCGAGGAAGCCGGAACATTTGCCCTATCGGGCGGTGCGGCCTACTCAAACAACATCACGGTTGACGGCCTCGATAATAATGACGATCGCTCAGCGGGATTTAGGTTCCAGCCGTCAATCGAATCCGTGGCCGAGGTGCAGGTGATAACTAACCAGTTTTCGGCGGAGTACGGGCGTGCATCGGGCGGCCGTGTCAATATCCGCACGCGCGGCGGCAGCAATCGGTATCGAGGACGAGCATTCTATTTCTTCCGCGATGAGGCGCTCAATGCAAATACCTGGAACAACAA
>JAGOWF010000152.1:2197-5128 GCA_018060305.1 Pyrinomonadaceae bacterium | reverse complement strand
CCGGGCGAAGCTTTCTCGGCCAGTCAGATCTTCAGTGCGTCAACGTCAGGGTCGAGCGACCGGAAAGAGGACCGCATCCAGATACAGGACACCTACACGCACATCGCGGGCACGCATAACATCCGCTTTGGCGGCGATTTTCATAACGTTGATACGGAGTACATCGATCGTTTTGACGCCACAGGGACATATCGCTTCTCAAACTTCTACTTCTTTAACCAGAACAACGTCACGAGCTTTCAACAGAACTTCAACACATCGTCCGCTTTGAAGAATAAGTATTACGGCTTCTTTGGCCAGGACGAATGGCGGATCCGCCCTCGTTTCACACTGAGTTTCGGACTTCGCTATGAGCGCGAGACGATCATCGGCGATAAAGACAACTGGGGCCCGCGCCTCTCGTTCGCCTGGAATCCGTTTAAGGGTGACAAGACCGTTATTCGATTTGGAGCAGGCCGTTTCTTTAACCGCGTGCTGCTCCGCACGGTCGATGACTTTACGTCTGGCGCGCAGGAACTGCGGTTCGATTCTCGACGACGCTTTCCGGCGAATGTTGAATTTGCCCGTATCCGGACATTTCTTAGCACACAGTTCCCAAATCCGCTGACGTTAGATACCGCTATACAGGTGAACGCTACGGAGACAATGACCGTCAGAGAATTGTCCCAATCGGGCGGCTTCCGTGAACTTGACTCTAATATTAAGATACCTGAGAGCTATCAGTTCAACCTTGGCTTTGAGCGCGAGATCTTTAAGGGGATCGTTTTTGAGACCAACGCTACCTATAACCGCACGATTCACCTTTGGCGCGAGAAGAATATCAATGCGCCGGTGCTGCCAACGGGCACGCCTGACCGCGACAACGACGGTCGGATAACTTTCACCGATTATCTCCTAGGAATTAACACAGGTATCTCGAGGTTCTTCCTCGGTTCGCCGACAGATGATGTCGGATTGCTGGACCTTAATGGCGGATCATGCAGTGCGAGTGAGACGTGTAATGTAAATCTCAACTCCTCGCAGAATCGATCGGACTGCGACAGTGCCCTCGACCCGATCAATTCGCCAACGCTGTCCCCGATCTGTCGTGCTCTGGCCGCGATCCACCACTTGCGTCCGGGTTTTGCGTCGGGCAACCTCGGTCAGTTTGAGCATGTTTACTCGCCGGGCCGCAGCCAGTACATGGGCATCACATTTGAGCTACGAAACCGATATCGAAAATGGGGCCATGGGTTTGCGGGCTCGATGCGGCTCGTCTATACGCTGTCGAGCCTGAAAGACGACGGTATCGTCAACACCTCGTCACCGCAGATCGTGGGCGATTTTGCGTCAGAATACTCGCGGAGCCTGCTCGACCGCCGCCACCGTATCGCCTTTACAGGGACATTTGACACGCCAACATGGCTCGGGAAGCTGCGATTCTCGCCGCTTTTCCGATTTGGCACGAGCGCTCCTTTCAATGTTTCCGTAGGCGGAAACGATCGAAATCTCGACGACGTAGGGAACGACCGTCCAAACTTCAGTGGCGACCTGAAGGATCTCAAATGGCGAACGTTCGGTACGGCCTTTCCCGCGTCATTGGCCGCACAACTCTCACAGCCGACAATCGGCAGCCCGGGCAACTTGCCTCGCAATGCCGGCCACGGTCCGCGGCAGTATATCTTTGACCTGAATATTAGCCGCGTCTTCAAATTCGGCGAGCGTTATCAGCTACGCCCATCGGCCGAGTTTGGGAATATCCTGAACTGGCGAGTATTCAGCTTCGGCTCGAACTTTATCAATTTCGACAGCCTGAATTCGTCAAATGCGATCCTTAAGCAGGCGGCGATGGACCAGTTCCTTGCACCGACACGGACATATCGGCCGCGAACGATCAGGCTTGGCCTGCGATTTGATTTCTAGCTTGTCAGGATCGGTCGCCCGGAGAAAAATGGTGACGCGGGCCGACAAGACGTGCTAGATTTAATTGTTGAACATCTTTGTTCATCAGTAGGTTATGGAACAGGTTTTGACAGAGGCTGCGGTGCCGGTGACTGAGACGACGATCGAATCGGTGCTGCTCGATGCCGACCTTTTTGTTAAGTATTCGTCACCTGAAAAGGCATTTGACCTTCTTCGCACGTCGCTCGAACGCTCGCCCCGCTCTATCGGGCTTCGCGAGAAAATGCGTGAGATCTCAGTGCGGCAAAAGAACCTTAACGAGGCCGCCAAACAATGCCTCGCGCTAGTGAGCTTATACATCAACCGCGAAGATTTTGATCTTGCCTACGACCGACTGCAGGAGGCAAAGCTGCTCGATCCGAGAATATCGGTCGCGCCCGGCCTCGAGGCAATTCGTCGTGCCCGCCGGCCCGATTTCGCGTTAAACCGCGACCGCTCACCTCAAAAGGTGCGTACGGACGTGACCTTTGCCGGCAATCTTGCATACGTCAGCATCTTTGATTCGGTGCAGGTGATCGAGAGCTCAAAGATGACCGGCCTGCTGATAATCAAATCCGATCTACACCTCGGCAGCGTCGCGTTTAACGAGGGCAAGATCGTCGATGCCGAATGCAACGGGCATAATGGCGTTGCGGCGTTTCGCCAACTGATCGAGGTAAACAGCGGCACATTCGAATTCTCGACCGCCGATCACGAATTTCCCGTCGTCATCAATGTGTCGAGCAACACCAATTTTCTCCTTGACGTGCTGACCGAATTAGACAACGAGCGAGCCGAAAAGCAGGGCTTGCGAGATGTCGGCGGAGAGATGATTTAAGTTGACTTCGCGCCCAAAATACAACAAAATATAGTGCTTTCCCAATTCAGCGGCACTATATAGATGTTCAGACTCCAGCGCCTAGAGATCACCGGATTTAAGTCGTTTGCCGACTATACTGAGGTCGTCTTTACCGGCAACGGCATCACGGCCGTCGTCGGGCCAAACGGCTG
>JAGOWF010000152.1:0-2097 GCA_018060305.1 Pyrinomonadaceae bacterium | reverse complement strand
TCAGCGGCACTATATAGATGTTCAGACTCCAGCGCCTAGAGATCACCGGATTTAAGTCGTTTGCCGACTATACTGAGGTCGTCTTTACCGGCAACGGCATCACGGCCGTCGTCGGGCCAAACGGCTGCGGCAAATCGAACGTCTCGGATGCCATCTCGTGGGTGCTCGGTGAGCAGCGCGCTAAGAGCTTGCGCGGCGGCGAGATGAAGGATGTCGTCTTTGCAGGGACCAAGGACCGAAAGCCCGGCGGCATGGCCGAGGTCGTGCTGCATCTGGTTCGCGATGATTCGACGTTTGACGTTGATCAGAATGAGCTCGAGGACATTGACGAAGCCTTGACGGGCATCGACGATTCGGCCGTCGATATGGACGAGATCGAAGGCGTCGAGGCTGAGCCAAAATTCGAGGTGGCCGACACCACAGTTGCCGAAACGAACGGCTTCCACGACGCCGCCGAGACCGAACAGGTCGAAACGGTCAAGGCACTCGCCGTCGGTTCGGCTCAGGTTGTCGAGACCAAGATCAAGACAAAGCGGCATTGGCGCCCTCGTTCATTTGCACTCGACTTTGCTCCGGGCGAGGCCGTCAGCGTGACGCGCCGCCTGTATCTGTCGGGCGAGAGCGAGTATATGCTCAACGGCCGCGCCTGCCGCCTTCGAGATATCACGGACCTCTTTGCCGGAACGGGCCTGTCGGGCGCTCATTACGCGATCATCGAGCAGGGCCGCATCGGCCAGATCCTGTCAGCCAAGCCCGCTGACCGCCGCAGCCTTATCGAAGAAGCCGCAGGCATCTCAAAATTCCGTGCCCGCCAACGCGCCGCAGAGACAAGGCTTGAAAGCGCAAAGTCCAATCTCGCCCGCATCTTTGACATCATTTCAGAGGTCGAGACACGCGTGAACTCGCTGCGGCGACAGGCCGCAAAGACGCGGCGATTCAAGATAATGCAGGAAGAGTTTCGCTCTCTGCTGCGTCAACTATACGCCGCCGAGGGCCGTTACCTGTCTGAGTTGTCGGAGGAGTTAAAGACGCAGCTTGCGGCCGCGGCCGAGGCTGAAACGCACCTGCACAACGACGTAACGGCGAAAGAGGAGGCCGCTAAGGACACCACACAACGCGCCCGGAACTCTGAAGAGAGCCTCGCCGAGCTCCGGCGAATTCACGCAAACAACGCGCTCGAACGTGACCGCGCAGAACGCGAACATTTATACAAATCCGACCAGATAGTCGGGCTGAATTCGCGGTGCGAGACGCTTCGCGGTGAGATCGCAGCCAGCCGACAGCGGCAGGAACTGCTCGCGACTGAGATCGATCGCCTGGCCGAAGACGAACGTCGAGAGAGCGCCGACCATGCCGCCGCCGAAGCCGTCCTACGCGAATCCGAAGACTCACACCGCCGCGAGGCCGAGTCACTTGCCCTCGTCGAAGCATCGATCGAATCGCTCCGCTCCGATCTGATGCAGCACACCGCGGCCGCCGAGCGGTTCGATGAGGTGGCCCGTCAGCTTGAACACAATCTAGAACGCCTCACGTCGCGTGCCGTCGGACTCGAGAAGGAAGGCGAGCGTGCTGACGAGACCTTTGGGGCCAATCAACGCACGGCCGGCGAACTCGCCGACAGTCTCATCGCAGAGGAAAATAAGCTCGCCGGTCTGAGTATTGAGAAAGAGACGCTTCTCGCTTCCACGACGGAAGCGCGCAGCGCGTTGCGCGGCACGGAAACTGCCCTGAAGGCTTTACAAGACGAGCATTCGGCCAAGCGACACCGGTTGGCGACGTTAAAGGAGCTTGAGGAAGGCCGCGCGGTTTACACGCCTCAGGTGCAGAGGCTTTTCGCTGCTGCTGACGACATCGGCGTTCGTCTGGGAGGCGTGCTCGCCGATAGGCTAAACGTCGCACGCGAGGCCGAGGCCGCGGTCGAGAATCTGTTGGGGCCGTTTCTGGAATCTGTCATTGTCGAGTCGATCGATGATGCAAAACGTGTCTCCAGATGGTTAGGTGCCAACGACGTCGGCCGGACCGCCATCATTGTCCTATCCGGTGGTGATATCTCGGCTCGTACGGCTGCAAAGGGCACTATCGCCGAGGCGCTCGGCG
>JAGOWF010000008.1:13067-20688 GCA_018060305.1 Pyrinomonadaceae bacterium | reverse complement strand
ACCAAAGATCGGTTTCCGTTCATTGCCGACGCCTGGAAGCCTCGGCTGCACGCATATGTCGGCGGGATCATAAAGAATCTGAACGCAGTTCCTTTGGGTGTCGGCGGGATGGCCGACCACCTGCATATCCTTACTGGATTGACCACCGGGCATCGGGTCGATTATTTTGTCCGGGACGTCAAAAGCGATTCGTCAATTTTTGTGCGACGGGGATTTGAATCAAAATTCTCGTGGCAAAAAGGTTACGGTATATTCACGGTGAGCCCGTCGGCGGTAGAGGATGTCCGCGAGTATATTTTGAATCAGGAAGCGCATCACGCGAAGAGAACATTTCAAGAAGAGTATGTTGAATTGTTGATCAGAAGCGGGACGGCGTACGATGAAAAGTATTTGTGGTAGTCGGCATTGTAATTTCGGGCATCGAGGATGCGTATCGGCAACCGGCGGTCGAATTATCGGGCATCGAAGAAGGTAGTCAGACGTGGAACGTCTGGAACAGGAGTGGTGATCGTTGCGCGTTGAAGACGCGCCGAGAGGGTTTCTCGCCGCATTTTCAATGCGGCATTGGGGGCTCGGTTATTGATCCAGAGGTTTCACCTCTGGCTACCTTCTTGTTGCGTCTTCGACGCAAAGAGAAGATGAAACTTCTTGATGCGTAGGGGTGACACGAAACGAGACCCGTGATCGCTCCGTGGCATCGAAGATGCCGCAAGAAGGTAGCCAGACGTGCAGCGTCTGGAACAGGAATGGTGATCGTTGCGCGTTGAAGACGCGCCGAGAGGGTTGCTCGCCGCATCTTCAATGCGGCATTTGGGGGTTGGGTATTGATCCAGAGGTTTCACCTCTGGCTACCTTCTTGTTGCGTCTTCGACGCAAAGAGAAGATGAAACCTCTTGATGCGTCTGCGACGCGAAGGCGAAGATGAACCTTCTTGATGCGTTGCGACGCGAAAGAGACAAGATGAAACTTCTTGATGCGTCTGTGACGCGAAGCCAGACCCGTGATCGCTCGGTGGCATCGAAGATGCCCTGAGAAGGTAGCCAGACGTGAAACGTCTGGAACTAGGAGTGGTGATCGTTGCGCGTTGAAGACGCGCCGAGAGCGATTCTCGCCGCATCTTCAATGCGGCATTTGGGGGTTGTGTATTTATCCAGAGGTTTCACCTCTGGCTACCTTCTTGTTGCGTCTTCGACGCCGAGGAACGAGAGATAAATTTGACAGTGCTGTTGCATCTGTGCTATTGTGTTGAATGCGGTTAACACGCGCAAATTACACAACAGGAGGAAATATTTACACATGATGAAGCATTGGACGGTGTTTGAGGGGAGGCCGAATGGGGCGGCGAGGGGCCTGCCGAGGGTGACGCTGGCGCCGAATTCGACGATATTGTTGAACGAGCCTTTATGGATCAGGATGGGGCGGCCTGAGGCGGTGGAGTTGATGTTTGACGCGCCAAACAGGCTGATCGGGATGCGGCGGACCGACCCGAAACGGACGAATGCGTTCCCGCTCAAAAAGAAGGCGAGGTCGAGTTATCATACGATCTCGGCGGGGGCGTTTTTGCAGCATTTTGGCATCCGTGTCGAGCGGACGACGCTGCTTGCACCGGTCGAGGTCGAGACGGGCGGACTGGCGTCGTGCGGGATGTCGCAGGCGATAAACGTCGGGCGAGGATCAAGATAGGTAATAACTAATAGTTAACAGTGATGAGTGATCGAGGGCGGGCGTTGCGTCGGACGGGCTTATCTTGGAAAATATGCGTCAGGTGACGCGTATGAAAAAACTGCTCTTGATGCGGCATGCGAAATCGAGTTGGGACGATGATGCGTTGGCGGATTTTGAGCGGCCGCTGAATGATCGCGGGCAGTTGGCGGCGCCGTTTATGGGCGACCTGCTGCGGCGAGAGGGGCTGGTGCCGGATGCGTTGGTTGCCTCGCCCGCGGTGCGTGCCGCTCAGACGGCTGAGGCCGTGACGAGCGCGGGCCGCTTTGACCGCGAAGTCGTGTTTGAGGAGAGCGTTTACGAGGCTTCGCCAAATGCGCTGCGGCAGGCACTGGCGGCTATCGACGACGCGGCCTCGACTGCAATGCTCATCGGCCACAATCCGGGCATCGAGGGCCTGATCCGATATCTGACCGGTGAGACCGAGCCGATGCCGACAGCCGCAGTTGCGGTGATCGAGCTCGATATCGAAAGTTGGAACGCCGCGACCGACGGCTGCGGGCGCGTCGAGGCCGTCTATCGCCCCAAGGATCTGATGGTCGCGGCGTCATAAGCACAGCAGAAGTTTTGCTAGATCTGATACCACGCGGAGGCCGCTGAGGTTTACGCTGAGATCGCAGAGCACGAAATTTCCCTTCCCAGAATAAATCTCTTCCGTCCGGCATCGGGGCGTGATATACTAACTACATTCTTTGAGAACGTAGGCAAGAGGCGGCAGGCCCGATTCGGGGCGTGTGCCGCGCATCAATCCTTTCAGAGGAATCGCATCATGCGGCTGTCCGTTGGTCAAAAGGTCGCTTATCCCAATCAGGGCGTATGCCTTGTGGAGGAGTTCAAAGATCGCTCGATGGGCGACGGCTCGGTCAGCGGCTACAGACTGCGCTTGCTTGGCGACAGTTCGACGATCTTTGTCCCGATCGAGAATACTGGCTCGGTCGGCCTCAGGCCACTGATCAGCATCAGAGAATGTCATCGCCTGATCGACAAGCTTAGCGAGAATTTTGAGCCGCTCCCCGGCGATTGGAAGGCGCGTGCGCGCAGCTTTGCTGAGATGCTGCGTTCGGGCGATATCTTTAAGGCCGCCGACGTTCTCAAGACCCTCGTCCTGCTCAGCCACGAAAAGAAACTATCATTCCGCGAGCAGACACTGCTCGAAAAATCCAAACACCTCATCCTCTCCGAGATAGTGAACACGCTAAGGAACGGCAAGCCTTTCGCCGAAGACGACGTGATGCAGCGCGTCGAAGCCGCCTGCCTAAAACACGGCTATACCGAGCCCAAAGCATTTGCGGCCGTTCACTGAATTACGAATTACGAATTAGGAATTACGAATTGCGGCGGGTCGTGAGTTGTATTCGACCGATTAACTTGAGTAATTCTTCAACGTCGGTGAGCAAACTGTCGGCCTGCTGGTGGTCGAAGTATTCTGTCTCTCGGAGCAATCGAATCCAATACTTCGTTTCCCGAGCTTCCTTGTAGGCGATACTTAGCTTTGCAACAAAGTCGGCTCTGGACTGACCGCCGACGGCTTCTTCAGCGTTAGCGCCAATAGAGGTTCCACAACGAAGAAACTGTTTGGACATAACGAATTCCTTCTTGTCCTCAACAAGATATTTATAGGCCCTTACAGCTCGGATCGAGAAAGCAAAGGTCTTATCAAGTAACACATTCTCCTTCATAAGAATTCGTAATTCGTAATTGTTAATTCTTAATTGGCCTGGCGTATTTTGCCTTGACGACTGTCTTGATATTCCCGCGCACGTGAAAGTCGCCCTCGATCTCGACCTTGAGCGGGTCGCAGGCCGCGACGAAATCCTCGAGGATGATGTTGATGACGTGCTCGTGAAATACCTTTACGTCGCGGAATGAGTTGATGTAGAGCTTTAGGCTTTTTAGCTCGATGCAGAGCTGGTTTGGGACGTATTTAAGGCGGATGATGCCAAAATCGGGAAAGTCCGAGAATGGGCAGATCGCCGTGAACTCGGGCATCTCAAATTCGACCCAGATCTCTTTGCCGGGAAACTCGTAAGAGAAAGTGTCGAGCGGGAAAAGGCCCATTTCCTCGCGGGGTGTTGGGCGAATATCGAGGCCCTGTGTGTTGACGCGCATGGCTGCGGTGTTATCTGACATAGCGGTTCTTTCGAGAGCTCATTCGCCGCACCTGGCCGAGGCCCGTGACGCCGCCGTCGTGCAGCCGCGTCAGAAGATTCAAAAAAATGTGTGCCGTCGCAAAGGCATCGGCGCTGGCTCGGTGATGATTCGTGAGGTCGATGTTATAGAAGTCGGCGACCGTTTTGAGCTTATGATTGGCAGTCTCAGGCACCAGCCGACGCGAGAGCTGGACGGTGCAGAGGCACGGATTGGCGATCCGCATCTCGGGATAGATGCGGCCGATCTCGTGATTGAGAAACCGCATATCGAAGCCCGAATTGTGAGCCACCAGCACCGAATCGCCGATAAACTCGAGCAGGTCGTTAGCCACGTCCGCGAATACGGGTGCGTTTGAGACCATCGCGTCGTTGATCCGTGTCAGGCCCGTGATAAACGGCGGTATGGCCATCTCGGGGTTTATCAGCGAATGAAATTCGCCCGCAAGTGCGCCGCCCGCGACGCGATAGGCGCCGATCTCGATAATGCGGCCCGGCGGCGACTTTGAGCCGGTGGTCTCGAGGTCAAAAACGACGTAGTCAACATCGGCCAGATCGCGTTCGTCAAATGCCGCCTCCGCAAGCTCAACCGTGTCGCCATTTAATGTGAGCCGCGGGTCGCGGTCGATAAGGTCGGCGACAAGCATCTTTGCCAGGTTGGGATCGGGCCGGCGGATGCGCATCACAAAATCGACGATACTGACCGCCGACGCACGCCCGCCAAATGAGCGAAGCAGCGAAACGGTCTCGCTGATCAGCATCGACTCAGAGATGAGGTTTGGGTGCGGCGTCATCTATCGTTTAATATTAGCCGTTAAAGCCCGACAGGTAAACAATCGTGGACAAAACCGAGATACTGGAGCATTTTCGCTCGACAAACGCACTGCTCGACGGGCATTTTGTCCTGTCCAGCGGCCTGCACAGCCCGAAGTATCTGCAATGCGCGTTGGCGTTGCAGCAGCCGGCGGACGCGTCGAGATTTGGGGAGGCGATAGCGGAGCGATTGAGCGGCGAAGAGTTCTATTGCGTCGCCTCGCCCGCGATCGGCGGCCTGGTGATCGGATTTGCCGTGGCACAGGCCCTCGGGCTGCGATTTATTTGGACCGAACGGCAGAACGGCGAGATGACGCTGCGGCGGGGATTTTCGCTCACTGAGGGTGAGCGAATCCTCGTGGTCGAGGACGTGATAACGACCGGCGGCTCGACACGCGAGTGCATCGCCGCACTTGAGGCGAACGGCGGCAAGGCTGTCGCCGCCGCATCGATCATCGACCGGTCAAACGGTGCGGCAGACGTCGGCGTGCCGCGCATCGCTCTGTTGAGCCTCGATGTTCCGGCCTACAAAATTGACGCGTGCCCGATGTGCGAGCGAGGCGACACGCTGATCAAGCACGGCAGCCGAACAAGGTCGGAACCGTCTTTGTGAGCGGGCGGCCCGTTTCGAATGTGACAAATTCCGCATCAGAAAAAGTAACGCAGTTTTGGATGGAGTTTTGCCGCACGGTTCCGGCGGCTGTCGATGAGCCGTATCAGGTCTGGTTTTTTGGCAACTCTGCGGAGATGGCGGACGAGCTGACAGAGCTTGTGCTGGCCGGGAAAAAGTTTGCTACGGCCAGCCTATTGAAAACGAACGAGATCGACCCGTCAACGGCGCCTGTTGCGGACGGTTACAGCGTCGTGACGGACTTTCATGGAGTGCCCAGGTGCGTGCTTCAGACGACAGAGATCGAGCATGTCCGATTTTGCGACGTGACGGCCGCATTTGCGGCGGCCGAGGGCGAGGGCGATCTGTCGCTGGACTATTGGCGCCGTGTTCATCGCGACTACTTTGAGCGCGAGGCTAGACAGCACGGGTTCGTCTTTGACGATGAAGCAATTGTCTGCTGCGAGCGTTTCAGACTTCTCTATAAACGATGAATTTCAGGCTCCTCATCCAATACGACGGCACCGACTTTCACGGGTGGCAGGTGCAGGAAAATGACCGCACCATCCAGGGCGAGCTCGAGCGCGTGATCGGGATGCTCGTGGCTACTGATGTG
The DNA here is from genome assembly GCA_018060305.1 of Pyrinomonadaceae bacterium. Classification (GTDB taxonomy): domain Bacteria; phylum Acidobacteriota; class Blastocatellia; order Pyrinomonadales; family Pyrinomonadaceae; genus OLB17. The sequence goes on along the minus strand of JAGOWF010000008.1, from coordinate 14,780 downwards.
TCGGTGAATGGTTCAGGGCGAACGGACGCGGGAGTCCATGCCGCGGGACAGGTGGCGAATGTTCACTTGCCGGACGGTAAGTTTACGGCCGAAAAGCTACGCGCGGCGATCAACGGAAACCTGTGGCGTGACATCCGTGTGATGAAGTGCGAGGAAGTGGATGACGATTTTCACGCACGATTCTCAGCAAAGAAAAAGACGTATCTCTATCGCATCGTCAATGCGCCGGTGATGTCGCCGTTTTGGCGACGGTTCGCGCATTTTGAGAGCAAACCGCTCGACGTGGGGCGGATGGGCGAGGCGGCGAGACTGTTCCTCGGCGAGCACGATTGGACGGCGTTCGCGTCGGCCCGTTCGGATGGCGATAGCCGCGTCAGGACGATCCTCGATCTGACGGTCGATTCGCGGTGGGACGACGCGGCACAGGGCGTGATGATCGAGATCCGAGCGACGGCGACAGGCTTTTTGCGATACATGGTGCGCTCTATCGTTGGTACGCTGATAGAGGCAGGACGCGGCGAAAAGGATTTTGATACAATTCAGACGGCCATTATCACGGGAAACCGCGACCTCGCGGGCAAGACGGCGCCGGCACAAGGCCTGACGCTGTTGAGTGTGGACTACGAGTAAAATTGCCCGCGAAACACGCGAAAGGACGCGAAGAAGAGAAACGACTCAACGCGCGTCGACCGGTTTTATTCGTTTTTCGCGTGTTTCGCGGGCAAATTGTTCCGCCGATGCTCATCTATCACATAGTCTTACCCGAAGATTGGGCGGCGTTTGACACGGAGCTGTATTTTGCACGGAGTTTGGAGACAGAAGGGTTCGTTCACTGCAGTTTTGAGGGCCAGCTTGAGGCGGTGATCAAGCGATATTACGCGGGCGTTGACGAGGTCGTCGTGCTGGCAATCGAGACCGACCGGCTTATGTCGAGAGTGGTCAATGAGGCCTCGACCGCGAATGAGATATATCCGCATATCTACGGGCCGGTGAATCGCGACGCGATCATCGGCGTGCGGCGGGGAAAGACGGCCCGCGAATAACGCGAATATTACGAATAAAGAAAAGACCTCTTTTTTTCTGATCCGTGTTATTCGCGTCGATTCGCGGGCAAGCATTCCGAATGTTCGAGGATTTTAAGGGCATAGTTAAACCGAACTCGGCCGAGGGCAAACTGCTCGCGGCGATCGACCCTGAGCGGGTGCCGCAGCACATTGCCGTTATCATGGACGGCAACGGGCGTTGGGCAAAGCTGCAGGGCAAGCCGCGAATATTTGGCCATCGCGCAGGTGCCGATTCGGTGCGCTCGATCATTGATACGTGTGCGAGGCTCGGCGTAAAGGCCGTTACGCTTTATGCATTCTCGACCGAAAATTGGAAGCGGCCAAAGACCGAGATCACGGGACTGATGCGGATGCTCAAGCGGTTTATCCGCAGCGAATTGAAGGAAGTTCACGCGAACAATATCAGGTTTCAGGCGATCGGCGAGACGTTTGCCCTGCCGCCTGATGTCCAGGAAGAGATACGCGCCGCAGAGCAGAAGACAATTAAGAACGACGGCATGACGATGAGCATCGCGCTCAATTATGGCGGCCGGGCTGAGATCGTGCGTGCGGCAATCCTCGCCTATCAGGACATCGAACGTCGAAACGACGTGATCGACCATCTGAGAGAAGAGGACATCGCGCGCAACCTATACACATGGAATTTGCC
>JAGOWF010000008.1:0-12967 GCA_018060305.1 Pyrinomonadaceae bacterium | reverse complement strand
TCGGCGTGACGCTTCTTGGGGTGATGTATCTCGCATTCCTTGGCGGCTTTCTCGTGGCGATGCGGATGGGCTTTGAGCAGCGAACGGGGCTGTCGACACATTTGCTTGGGTATTTTTTCCTTGTGATCTTCGCATCCGACATTGGTGCCTATTTGGGTGGACGGGCACTGGGCAAGCATAAGCTTGCACCGGCGATCTCGCCCGGCAAGACCGTCGAGGGCCTGATCGCCGGCCTGTTGTTTGCGGCCGGGGCGGCGGCGTTAGCGACGCTGACATTCTTTAGCGAACTGCCATATCAGGTTTCAGTTCCGCTCGCCGTTGTGCTCGCGGCCGTCGGCGTGCTGGGTGACCTTTGCGAAAGCGCGATCAAGCGGGGCGCGGGGGCAAAGGATGCCGCCAGCATTCTGCCCGGCCACGGCGGGTTTCTCGATCGGCTCGACAGTTTGCTCTTTGGGGCGCCGATACTTTACTATTTCGCACGATATTATTTTGCGGCTTTTTGATATTGATCGATTGAGGAGACCTTATGACAGAAGAAAGAACGAACAAATTTGAGCTATGGGCGGCGGTTTTTCTTGGCATCACGGCAATTCTGACCGCGTTGTCGAGTTTTCAGGCGGGCCTGTGGGACGGCAAACAGGCCGAACAGTATGGCAAGGCGAATACAGAAGCGACGGCGGCGGCGGCCGAGCGGGCCCGCGCGATCGTCGAGATGTCAAAGGACGCGCAGATCGACATCACGGCATACCGCCTGATCCGCGAGGACAACCCGACCAGCGACCAGATCGCGAGCTATCTCTATACGCGGCAGTTGAGCGACGCGGGTTACAAGGCCCTCGGATTGCCGCCCGAGGCCAAGAAGGATGATGAGATGGACGACGAAAAGGTCGAAGCGCTGCAAGGTGAGATACTCGACAAGGCCGCCAACGAGGACCTTGTCGGCAACGAGGCCTATCTCAAGGAAATGATGGCCAAATCGGTCGAGATAAATGCCCAATCCGAAAAGACCTTTGCCGAGGGCAACGAGGCAAATGAGATAAGCGACAAGTTTGACCTCTCAAACGTCATCTTCGCAGTCAGCCTTTTCTTCATGGGCATCGCGTTGGTCTTTAAGACCGATATGAGGTGGAAGGTCCTGATCTTCGGCGGGCTGCTCTCCTTCGGGGCACTTATCTATATGGTGACGCTGAAGTGGACATTCTAGGCAGTTTTGCCCGCGAATAACGCGAATAATCCGAATAGGAAGAATGGCAGATATCATATACAAGGCTGAGAGCTTCAAGATCATCGGAGCGTGTTTCGAGGTTTATAACCAAAAAGGGTTTGGCTTTACCGAACCCATCTATCATGAATGCCTGATCCATGAATTCACATTGCAAGGTGTTCCCTTCGTTTCGCAGCCCCAACTGCCTTTGACCTATAAAGATCAAGAGCTTGCACAGACTTTTCGGCCCGATTTTATTTGCTATGACAAGATAATTGTTGAGATCAAATCGTTGGCCGCATTAACCGACGCCAATCGTGCGCAGACATTAAATTACTTACACGAGACTGGTTTCGATCTGGGGATCCTGATCAATTTCGGACAGTTTCCAAAGTTGGTTTACGAACGCCTGGCGTGCAATCAAAAAAATGCGGCCGCGGGTCAATACGAAGTTCTGGCTGGTCGTTTGCGGAGCTAGTTCTTATTCGTTTTATTTGCGTTATTCGCGGGCAAACTTCTGAGTTTTATGTTGGATGTATTAGGAGATCTCGAAAGAACGCACTCGTGCGGTGAATTGCGCATGGAGCATGTCGGGCAGCGCGTCGTGTTGATGGGCTGGGTTGCGAAGAAGCGCGATTTTGGCGTGCTGACCTTTGTCGATCTGCGCGACCGCGAGGGCGTGACGCAGGTGGTGTTGAGTGAAGAGGACGCGGGTGACGCGCATTCAAAGGCAAAGGGCCTGCGGGGTGAGTTTGTGATCGCCGTCAAGGGCGAGGTCGTCGAGCGTGAGGGAACGCATAACGCAAAGCTCGCGACCGGCGATATCGAGGTGCATGCTGACGAGATACTTATCCTGAACGACGCAAAGGTGCCGCCGTTTCAGCTTGAGGTGGCGGGCACGCAGGAGCTTGCAGATGAATCGACGCGGCTGAAATACCGCTATCTGGACCTCCGCAGGCCGCAGCTGCAGCACAACATCCGCATACGCGCCAAAGCAGTGGCGGCGATTCGCGAGTATTTTGACGACCGCGGCTTTATCGAGATCGAGACGCCGATACTGCTCAAATCGACGCCTGAAGGGGCACGCGATTTTATCGTGCCGTCGCGGATTCACACGGGCAAATTTTTTGCCCTGCCGCAGAGCCCTCAGATACTCAAGCAGATCACGATGATCGCGGGGTTTGATAAGTATTACCAGATCGCACGGTGCTTTCGCGATGAGGACCTGAGAGCCGACCGACAGCCTGAATTCACGCAGCTTGATATGGAGATGTCGTTCCCAAACCGCGAGATCATCTATCGCGAGATGCAAGGGATGTTTAACCATGTGTTGCGGTTGATCGGTGTCGAACTGCCGACGGAATGGCCGCGTTTGACGCACGCCGAGGCAATGAGACGTTACGGTTCGGATAAGCCTGACCTGAGGTTTGGGATGGAGTTGCAGGATCTGAGCGACAGCTTGCGTGACACTGACTTTGCGCCGTTTGCCGACACGCTCACGGCGGGCGGCGAGATCAAATGTATTGTCGTCAAGGGCCGTGCGGATTACTCGCGTAAACAAACCGACGAGCTGCAGGAATTCGTCAAACGCTACGGTGCCGGAGCGATGGCGTGGATCAAGCTCGGCGACGAGATGTCGTCGTCGCTGCTCAAGGTGCTCGGCGAGGCAAAGATAACCGAACTCGCCTCGACAAGCGGGGCCGAGAAAGGCGACGCCGTCCTGATCGTGGCGGGCAAAAAGCCTGTGGTCGCCGCATCGCTCGGCGCGCTTCGCAATGAGGTCGCTCGGCGCGAGGAACTGATCGACCGCAGCCGTTACCAGCCATTGATCGTCACCGAATTTCCGATGTTCGAACACGATGAGGAGACGGATCGATACATGGCCGCGCATCATCCTTTTACATCGCCGATGGATGAGGACATGGAACTGTTCAAGACTGCGGTCAACGACGACAGTCAGCACCATCTGCTTGGCGAGGTGCGGGCAAAGGCTTACGACGCTGTGATCAACGGCTATGAATGCGCGGGCGGCTCGATCCGTATTCATCAGAAAGAGATACAGGATCTGAACTTTAAGGCGTTGGGAATGACGCCGGAACAGGCCCGCGCGCAGTTTGGTTTTTTTCTAGATGCGTTGGAATACGGCACACCTCCGCATGGCGGTTTTGCCGCAGGCATCGAACGCACATGCATGATCCTGTGCGGCACTGAGAACATCCGTGACGTGATGGCGTTCCCCAAAACGGCTTCAGCTCAAGACCTGATGATGGACTCGCCGGGCGAAGTTGATGAGGGGCAGTTGAAGGAGTTGGGTATCAAGTCAGAACCGCCAGCGTAAGCAGGTGGCAGAACCGTTCGATAGACGCTCCGAGGTAAATCGACGAACCATCGATAGGCTCGTGCCTGCCAATCGCTCAGGCGGTCGGTTCCGCCTTTTTTGGCGAACTTCACTCTACAAATAACGTAGAGTTTGAATAGAAATGCCGTCAAAGTACGATACAAATCCGCTCGATCCTGAGTTTCCTGAAAAAGTGGGAGCGACAAAGGTGCTTGGGCAGGCGAATGCCGGGACTCGGCAATTTCCGCCGCCGGCTCCGACCGAGGAGCAGACGCGGAGATTCGCGGTCGCGGACGTTCCGTATTCGCCGCCGTTCGACGGCCAAAACGTTCCCGCACCCTATCAAGCCGCGATGGTGGCCCCGGCGGATCGTAAGGTCGATAAGGTTGGCCTGCCCGAAAATGTCCTGACCGCCGCTCCTTATATTCCGTGGTATATCGGCTTGATCGCGGGCCTGCTCATCTTGTTCCTTGTGCCAAAGAGCGAGGCAAAAGTGCGGTTTCACGCCGCGCAGGGCCTGGCCGCTCATATCGGCATCCTGATCGTCACGACCATTCTCGGCGTGATCGGAGAGGTGACGGACCTGGCGAATATCGGCAACCTTATATTCACGCTGGTGACGTCGATAATGCTGGTCGTCTTTGCGATCAAGGCGTGGCAGGGCAAGCCCGTCCACATTGAATCGATCGAGGACCTGACCAGCTGGCTTGAGGACAAGATCAGTCCTAGGGTGAGCTAACTAACCTATGTTAGGTAGGCGGGGTTATTTCCTCCAGTCGTCCAGCCTGAATTGCCGAGCGACCCAACGGCCATAGGCAAAATAACCAAAAACGAGCCAGGCAATGACGGCGATCGCAAGCAGCGTGAGCATATATTTATTTTTGGACGGTTAAATTTACGATACTTGGCCTCGGCAGGCAACTATTCGGAATAACTGAAAACTGCTAACTTAAAACTGATAACTATGAAGTCACTACAGGAAGAGTACTCACCACAGGGCATCTGCTTCGGCTGCGGGCCGGCGAATGAGAAAGGGCTGCATATTCGCAGTTTTGTCGATGGTGACGAGGTAGTTGCCGAGTGGCACGCCGAGCCGCATCATCAGGCATTTGAGGGCATCTTGAACGGCGGCATCATCGGTGCCTTGCTAGATTGCCATTCAAACTGGACGGCCGCCTATTTTCTGATGACTCGTGACGGCCTCGATCAGGCACCGTGTACTGTGACAGCCGAATTTCACGTCAAGCTGCTTAGGCCGACGCCCGTTGACGGGCCGATAAAGCTAAGGGCACGCGTGGTCGAATCGAGCGAGGACAGGGCCACGGTCGAGGCCGAGTTGATCGCGGGCGGCAAGGTCTGTGACACATGCCGCGGCGTCTTTGTCGCAGTTAAGGAAGGCCATCCGGCCTATCATCGCTGGTAAGAAGCTTGCCCGCGAATAACGCAAATAGAACGAATATAAAAGAACCGTTTCGTTCCTCTATTCGTGCTATTCGCGGGCACAAATTCTTCGCATTTGGTCCAGGAAATCGGCCTGCAACCCGAGTTTTTCAAGCCATGCCATCTGCTCGGCCATCAGTCGCGGCAGATGAACAACGTCCGACAGGGCGTAGTTGACGAGTTCGGCCGTCCAAATGCCGTTCCAGTTGCGGCTGAATTTGGCGCGCTGAGATTTGTCGAGATCGACGGCAAAATAGCGATAGAGCGTATCAGCAAGCGAAGACGACTGTCCGGCACCGCGCGTCAACACCCTCTCCGCGATCATAGTGTCAAAGACGTTCTCGACTGCGTGACCGGCAGCAGTTAGAAATTCGAGATCGAACTTCGCATTGTGAAATATCTTTTTGATCGACGGACTGCTCAACAGCTCGACCAACGGGCCCAGACCGACGCCCTCGCTCACGGGAACCAGCACGTTGAATTCACCGTCAGAGAATTGGACAGAGAAGAGTCTCCCGTTGCGAGCGTCAAAGCCCGATGTTTCGGTATCGCAGCCGAGCGACGCGGCCCGCGAGAGACGGTCACAGGCCGTGTTCAGATCATCTGAACTTCGTGCGACTAGGATATCCACATTGCAGATTGTAAATTATTGGTAACAGACACGAGAAACTTGCCTTTATGCCCCAGACCCTGAATGAGACCGAGGCCCGCATTATTGGATGCTTGGTCGAGAAGCAATTAACAACACCGGAGTATTACCCGCTCACGCTCAACTCGCTGGTTACCGCATGTAATCAGAAGAACAATCGCGACCCTGTGATGTCGCTGACCGAGCCTGTCGTCAGCGCGGCGCTTGAGGATCTGCGTGACCGCAACCTTGTGTATGTTTTCTACGGCTCGACTAGCCGCGTGCCGAAATACAAGCACATGCTGCCGAGCGTGTATGAACTCGAACCGGACGAGGTCGCGATCATCGCGATTCTGCTGCTTCGCGGGCCGCAGACATTAGGCGAACTCCGCGAACGCACCGGACGCATGCATGAGTTTGCGAATCTTGGCGAAGCGCAGGAAACGCTTGACCGTCTTATGCGTCGTGAGGATCCGCTCCTGGTAAAGCTGCCCGTTCAGGCGGGCCAAAAGGAAGCCCGATTCGCTCATCTGCTATCCGGCGAGGTCGATGTCGATGCCCTTGCCGCCGCACATCCGACGCCGGTGGCCCGAGCCGAGGCGGCCGCCGACCGTATTGGAAAACTCGAAGACGAGGTCGCCTCGCTTCACGGCGAAGTCGAATCGCTAAAGGCGACGTTTGACGAGTTTAGACGACAGTTTGAATGATCAGGCTACGATCACATACTTGCCGATCACAATGATGATGAATGAAAAGGGCACGATGGCCCTGAGTAGTTCGTTCTTCATTAAAAACTCCTCGACCGATAAATTAGATACACACCAAGAACACCACAGGACGGCCAAAAATGACAGAAAAATGTCAGGATGTGAGATGGCGAAAGGCGTCGTCGGTAAATTTAAAATGCCGCTCTTCGTCGTCTCGTACGGCGCCAAGCTTTAAGTAAAAATCTGCCGCCTTCTTGTTCCAATCGAGCACGAGGAAATCAATACGTTCAAAACCGCGCGAGGCTGCAATACCGGCTAGCTTTTTGAGCATCGCCTCGCCGATGCCGCGTCCTCGATAGGCCGTTGTGACGTAGATGTCATCGAGATACAAACCGCGCTGGCCGCGAAAACTAGAAAAATTGGGGAAGAATAGAGCGTAGCCGATAGTGGATTCCTCATCGACGGCGATGAGGCTCTCGGCGACAGCGCCATTGCCGAAAAGTGCCTCGCGTAGCCGTTCGACGGTAACCTCGCAGTATTTGCTCAAATGTTCAAACTCGGCAAATTCGCGAATCAGGGCGACCACGGCAGAAACATCATCAGGCTCGATACGTCGAATCTCTACATTCATAAGATAAGGCCGAGCCCGCCGTTGACGGGCCCGGCCAATAGATCAAAGGCAATGCCCGCTTTAGCTCTTCTTTTTACCGGGAGCTTTTTGCGGTGTAACGTTCTGCTCCTTCTTGAGCATTTCGATCAGCGCAACAGCGTCGGCCTTGAATTTGTGCGTATCAGGCGCCGCACTGGCAAACCGCTGCAAAAAATTGGCCCCTTCCTGAAACTTGGCCTTGTCATTGCTGAGGTAGCCAATATTGACCAAGCTAAAACCGACTCCGGCCAGAGCATCGACGTTGTCGGGCGAAGTGTCGAGGATCTTTCTGTATGCAGCGACGGCACTTTCTGATTCGCCCAGCACGCGATACATATCGGCCATGATCAGGTCGACGTCGGACTTCTTGGCGGCATCCGTTTCCGCAGATTGTATATCGGGCAACAGGATCTTGCCGACCTCGACCAACGAAGGTTCGACCTGCTCGGTTCTCACAGCCTTCGAGAGAGCATCCTTTGCCCCGCGAAGTGTGGTGGCCCTGGTCGCATCCAGATTTGCGGTTTGGGGATCGGCTGTTTTCAGCAGATTCCATGCCTTTAAGAAGCCGTCGCCGGCATCCGCGAGATCCTTTCGGGTCTTTCCAAGCAGAGCTACTTTCTCGGTCGGGTCGGCTGTTTTCACAGCGCGATTGTAGCTGTCGACCGCACGGGTAATGAGCACCGTGCCGCGATTGTTGTAAAAGATCGGTGCGCTGCCGATAAAATCAGGATCGGCGTCGATGCCCTCGGTGTATTTGGCTATCGCAAGGTCGTAATTCTTCGCGGTAAAGGCATCGGCACCTTCTTTGGCGGCACGGGCGATGATCTCATTCGCTTTTGCGATCTTCTGGTTCTTGGCTTCGACCGAGGCCTTCTGAGCTTCGTACTCGGCCCGAGCCTTCTTTTCCTCCTCACTCATCTCGCCGGACGGGTTCGCTGCCAGATCGGTTATACCCTTGCGAGCCTCTTCCTCCGTGAACTTGCGGCCGTCGCCGGGGAATACTCTCATCGCGATCCGGTCCTGGCCGGCCTTGATCTTGGGATAGAGAGCAGGGGCGATGTTTGCCCCGCTGATCGAGAACGTGTACTCGGCACCGAGCATCAGGCCGGCGATCGCAAACTCGCCTTTCTTGCTCGTCTTGACCGACGGGAAACCGCTCTTGATATCGGTTCGGTAGATCTCAATAACGGCGCCTGCGACCGGTGCCCGCGAGCCGTCTGCGTTTTCCACCTCGACAGTTCCACTGACAGGGGCCGTCTGGCCAAAAATAGTGAGCGATCCGGCGAACATGAGCATAGCCGCCGCGATCAGGGTTAAGAACGATCTGTATTGCATGACTCCTCCAAAATAAATGCGCGAGTATCCAGCCACCGCGCTGTCTAAGATGCCTAAGCATCGCGCGCAGTTTGTTACTTTTGCGCTATTTTATCTCAATCACCGCGGAAAATCGAAGCACGATTTGCTATCGAAATGCGGTGTGCTATCTTTACCTATTTGGCCGCATCATAGCCTTATAAAACATGACCAAACGCATATTCAATTTCAGCGCCGGCCCTGCGGTTTTACCGCTTTCCGTCCTCGAACGCGCACGCGAAGAAATGCTCAGTCTCGGCGGTATCGGCATGAGCGTGATGGAGATCAGCCATCGGTCCAAACACTTTCAGGCCGTTCTTGAGGGCGCCGAACAGGGCATACGTGACCTGCTTGCGGTGCCCGACAATTATCGTGTCTTGTTCCTGCAGGGAGGGGCAACGCTGCAGTTTTCGATGGTGCCGATGAATTTTCTCGCGTCGGGCGAGGTGGCCGATTACGTCATCACCGGAGCCTGGGGCAAAAAGGCGCTGAAGGAAGCAAAACGGTGCGGCGATGTTAATGTCATCTATTCGTCGGCCGATCGCGGATTTAAGTCCGTACCTCAGCAAGGTGAACTCGATCTCACGCCGGATGCCAAATATCTCCATTACACATCGAACGAGACCATAGAGGGCGTCGAGTTCAAATACGACCTTAACGGCGGCGGCGTCCCGGTCGTCTGCGATGCGTCGTCAAACATACTTTCAAAGCGGCTCGACATCTCTAAATACGCCCTGATCTACGCCGGCGCGCAAAAGAATATCGGCCCGAGCGGCGTGACGCTGGTGATCATTCGCGATGATCTGATCGCAGCGGTGCCCGAGGATCAGCACTCGATGCTCGATTACCGGCTGTTGGCTGAGAACAACTCGATGCTCAATACGCCTAACACGTGGGGCATATACATCATCAGCCTCGTCTGCGAATGGGTGCGCGAGCAAGGCGGGCTTCAGGCAATGGAGCAGGGGAATCAAGAAAAGGCCGCAATACTCTACGATGCCATCGATTCGAGCGATGGATATTACACTGGCCACGCGGATCGAAACTGCCGCTCCCTGATGAACGTGACATTTCGCTTGCCAACCGAGGAACTCGAAAAGCAATTCTGCTCCGAAGCGACCGCCGCGGGCCTCGACGGACTCAAGGGCCACCGCAGCGTAGGTGGCGTTCGCGCGTCGATCTATAACGCATTTCCTAATGAAGGCGTGACGGCACTTGTCGATTTTATGCGGGATTTTGCTGCGACGAACGCTTAATTGAGGGCGCGGATCACTGCCGCAAGCTCGCCTTCCTCATCCGCATTCACTGTCCTTAGATCGATCACAACCTGATCGTCAACGATGCGTGCGATGACCGGCGGATCGGACAGCCGCAACGCTTTTTCCAGCTTAACAGCAGACTTTTTCACGTGCGTGACGGCGATCAGGGCCGTCTCAAGCTCGATCCCCGGTGCCGCACCGCCGCCGGTCGCGGAGACGCCGTTAACGATCTCAAATCTCAAATCTGAAATCTTGGATATCGCTATCCTTGCGGTCAACGCCTTTGCCCTTCGCTTTATTTGTGCTCGTGTCGCCGTGAGCATGCGCGCGACCGGCACGTCTTCTCTTGCTCTCTCGCTACGATAGGATACCAGCGTTGCTTCGAGAGCGGCATACGTCAGTTTGTCGGCACGCAGGGCACGATATAGCGGATGGCGGCGTAGCTTTGCAACGATCTCTTTCCTGCCCGCGATTATGCCCGCCTGGACGCCGCCGAGCAGCTTGTCGCCGCTAAAGGTGACGACATCGACGCCCGTTTTAATTGAATCAGCCACCGTCGGTTCACCGACGCCCAAATCGATCAAGGCACCTGAGCCGAGGTCTTCGTAGAGCATTACGCCTCTCGCCCGGGCAAGCCCAGCTAGCTCGGCGAGCGACGGCGAGGCGGTAAAGCCGACGATGCGATAGTTTGAGGGATGCACTCGAAGGACCATTTTGGCACGACGCGTGAGTGCCCGTTCGTAGTCAGCGAGCTTTGTCCGATTTGTCGTCCCAACTTCGCGGAGCGTTGCCCCGGACGCCGACAGCACGTCCGGCACGCGAAAATCGCCGCCGATCTCGACCAGTTCGCCCCGAGATATGACAACCTCGCCGCCGGCGGCAAAAACACTCAGGACAAAGAAAGCGGCGGCGGCACAATTATTGACGATCAGAGCATCCTCGGCACCCGAAAGCTCCTTTATCAGGTCCTCGGCACGGCCACCCCTGCGGCCGCGTTTTCCGGTTGTCAGGTCGTATTCGAGCGAACAATACCCGGCCGCTTGCCTGACCGCCTCGACGGCCGCCGGTGATAGAGGGGCGCGTCCGAGGTTGGTATGGATGACGACACCGGTTGCATTGATCACCCGCCGAACGCCGGCCAGCGCATCGGCCGCCCACGCGGCCCGCATTATCTCGACGGCAGCAGCGAGCAGAGCAGGCTTCGACGTCGGCTTGAGATCCGAGTTGGCGATCCGCTGTCGCAAGCCCTCAACAGCCGCCCGAGCCAAGCGGGTTGAATACCGCTTGCCTGCGGCGTCCACTACGCCTGAGGCCGCTCGCAGTGTCTCATCGACCGACGGCAGATCGCGCATCGAAGCCTTAGTCACGCCATTTCGAACGGATGCCATACAGCAATTCTAACCGAAACGACCGATATCTATCCTCTTCCATCTTTCATCTCGCATCTATTTATTAGGAGCGGCGACGATGGAAAACGTGGAAGTTGTGTCGCTTTGCTGATTTTTATTTAATAGGCGCTCGTGCGCCCGTCTCACCCCGAGGAAGCACGCTAATGGCAATAGTCGGCAATAAACTCTACAGAAATAAACAGACCAAGCAGGAAGAGGCTGCAGAGATCGACCAGCAGTTGGCCCGGATGGAGGATGACATCCGCAAGCTCAAGATCGATTTTGATATTTACTTTAACGGTGCTGCCAAGCGTCCGCCGCTCGAGGCCCGCGCGCGGCTTGACTCGTATATCAAACGCCTCGCCGATAACCGCTCGCTTACCTACGCGCAGCGATATTACTTTAATACGCTCGTCTCGCGATTTACCTCATACCGCGAACTCTGGCGCCGCACCCTCAAGGCCAAAGGCCTCGAGGTCGGTTGATCCTGAAGGTCGAACTAGTTAACCGGCTCGGCCGTAAAGTCGAGGTCGGTAATATTGTCGATCAGTGAAATCACTCGGCTCGGCGCCTGGAACGTGTATCGTCCCTGGCCGACTGTGACCACATAGGTCTCGCCCGTGCGCAGGCTGTCGATCGAGTAATAGCCAAAGCTGCCCGTCTGCACTACGATCGGTTCGTTCAGCGAATTGCCCGAAACAGTGACGGTCGCGTTGCGTATCGGGCGTCCGTCAGCGGTTATCACTCGGCCCGAAATAGATGCGTTTGCCGCGGTGGACTCAAAGAACTCAATGCCCCAGCCGCCGTTGAAGCAGCCTGTGACAACTTCGGGGCTGCCAAGCGGCGTTCCGGCGTCATCACGAACATACAAGTTCCACGTGCCGTTGGCATTCGTCAGTCCGAAGTTGCCAAACAGCGTCTGTGTCCCCGTTCCGCCGACCGTGCTGCCGGGCTCTGAGTAGGGCCCTGCGGGTGCGGCTCCCGGGAAGTTGGTCACAGGTGTCTCCCAGTTCGTAGGCTCAAAGTTGCCAGTTGTGAGCGGCCCAGAGTTGGGGAGCACGCCGGGCCCGGCGTCACGAAGGCTCAGCGTTACCGTGTTATTGCTCGGTATCGCAATAGCATCGCCGGCATCGCCCATCAGCACATATTTCTGGCCTCCCGGGCCGACCAGCAGCACGTCCAGGTTATCGGGCAGGATATGCTCCAGATCGTAGAGCGTTACACGCATATTGCCGATCTGAACCGGCCCTGTGGTCACATTGATCGGTGCCGGATAGACGTCAGCCGCGCCGCCGAGGTTGCTGCAGATGGCCCCTGGGTAGCGCCACGCCGTCGCCGTATCGTTGATGTTGAGCACCGCATTTTGCGCTTCCGGATTGGCTTGCGTGTCGGGTCGCGTGAATGGCCCTGTGATCTCGAGACTGACCGACTGCGTCGGCTCGGTTATCAGATCGCCGCAAACCGTCACGTTGACGATCTTGCTCGCCTCGAACGGGTTGAATGTTACCGTCTGCCCCGTGACCGTTACGTAATCGATACCCGCCGCGCAGGCCGCCCCGCCGACCGCCGTCCCGTTAGAGGTTGAAAACGTCACGGTATTCGTTCCGCTAAGGGCACCTGTGCGCACCAGAGTGATGATCGCCGTCTGCGATTCGTCTTCGATATAGGACGGCGAACTAAACCTGATCGCCGGCGTTGGTGTAGGCGATGGCGTCGGACTCGGTGTCGGCGATGGCGTCGGACTCGGCGTCGGCGTCGGAGTTGGTGTAGGCGTAGGCGTCGGAGTTGGCGTTGGCGTCGGTGTCGGCGTCGGCGTCGGAGTTGGCGTCGGCGTCGGCGTCGGCGTTGGCGTCGGCGTCGGCGTCGGCGTTGGCGTCGGCGTCGGCGTCGGCGTCGGCGTCGGCGTCGGCGTCGGCGTCGGCGTCGGCGTCGGCGTCGGCGTCGGCGTCGGCGACGGCGTCGGCGTCGGCGTCGGCGTCGGCGTCGGCGTCGGCGTCGGCG